>CAJMLC010000050.1 GCA_905214155.1 uncultured bacterium
GCCTTGACGCTGGAATAGTACCAGCTATCGGACGGAACATCGGCGAACGGGAACTTAGTGGTGTTCGCACCGGCGTTCGGGTTGAACGGGTTCTTGGCCGGTTCGCTCGGCGTGACCGGGATGACCGGCGTCGGCGCGGGCGTCAGCTTCGGAATGGCATGACCTTCTGCGATCTTGTTGCCGCAGCCGAGGCAGTAGGTGTCGCCCGTGTAACCTTCCTCGGTGTAGGTTGCGTCTTTCGCATTAAGAACTTCCGTGCCGCCCACGTGGTTGTTTGAATCCTTTGTGACGACCTGCTCTGCAGTGACCGGAATGGTCGCGTCTGCATCCTTGAACAGGCTGCCGCACTCGCAGCGCCAGTATGCGATGTTGCCATCCTCTTTGCAGGTCGCGGTCCTTTCCGCAACCGGCGTCAGATGGTTTACATGCTGGTGGTCAAGTGCTGCTTCGATTGTGTAATCGCAGACTGCACACTTTTTCGCATCGGTTTCGGTCGGCGCTTCGCGGTCGGGCGTATGGGCATCTTCGTCCTGCTTCGCATGGCACTTGGAGCACTCGTGCCAGTGGCTGTCCGCGTCGCTGCTCCACACCGTGCTCCACGTGTGCGCCTGAAGTGCATCCAGCGCAGCGTTCAGATTCGTAGCTGCGGTATCGACGTGCTCCTGCGCGGCAGTTCCGTTTTCATTGACCGTCTTTGCCGCGGCAAGCGCCGTCTGCATGGCGTTCCAGCTTTTTGCGCAGTAGTCCGTTTCCTTCTTGCCTTCTGTCAACGTGATGGCCGTTTGCAGCACAAACTTGTTAACGCCTTCCACAAGATCGACGGTCACGAGATAGCACTTCTGCGCCCGTTCGCTCTCCGCCGTGACCGTATAGTGTACCGGGCTGGTGAAGTCCTGTGCACCGGCGGGCGTATAGGCCGCGCCGTCGCTCACGGTGACCTCCGGGGTCAGGGACGTGAGATCCGTACCCCCCGGCAGCGTCACCGAGACGGTGCCGCGCGGATCCGTCAGGCGATAGATGCCGCCGTCCTGATTCTTCCAGCCGTAGATCTCCAGCTTATATGTGCCGCTCTTCGGCGCTGTCACGCTGATGAGGACGCTGCACCCGGTCGGGTCGTTCGTACCGCCGCTGCCATTATAATTCTGCGTCAGCCAGAGGCCGTCGCTCGCACGCGCGCCATTTTCCGCCGCGTTGCCGTTTTTGGTAAATACGTTCTTCGCGGCGAGCTCCTGCGTCGTTCCATCCGCCAAATTTGTCAGGCGGATCTTCTCCGCCGCAAGACGGAATTTGCCCTTCGCGCCCTTGGCCTGACCGATGGCCGTGAAGTCGAGCTTTACCGTCTCGTTGGCGTCCAGCGTGAGCTGGCCCAGCTCGTACCAGTCCTTGACGGAGGATGAGCTGTTGTTGTAGAAGTCCAGCTCGCCGATGGTGGTGCTCTCGGTGATCGTGCCGGAGGCGCCGTTCAGCTTGAACGATTTCAGTTTCGCCTCGTTGTTCATGCCCGCGACCTTGAGAAATTCGCGGATGGTCGTGGCGACATTGCCGCCCCACTGATGCAGATTTTCGGGAACGTAGAGGTTATTCTTCTCGGTAAACAGCGTCTCGACCGAGAACGTCGCGATCGCGCCCAAGTTGTAGAACCAGGTCTTTGACACGTTCGACTGCTGGTTCTTCTGGATGTTGCGGTTATAGCTGTGCTCGTCCATGAAGTTGAAGCGGATGCGGTTCGGGCGCGTGTCCGCGTTGACCGTCGCTTCGAGGATGTCCTTGAAGATCAGGATCTCCGGCTCGTTCCATTCGCCGTAGGAGAGGTAGTTGCCGGCCCAGTTGAACAGATACGGGCAATGATAGTCGATGAACATTGCGATCTGCTTGCCGTCCGCCTGCTTCGTGCGGGCAAACGCCTTGAGATCCTTCGTGACCCGATAAATCTCCTTGCCGTCCTCCCAGTCGCGGTTATGGTCGTGCGGCAGACGGTTTTTGCCCTGATCGCCGTTTTCCACGCCCGCAACGTCCATCATCGGGACGACGTAGATGCAGTATTCCTTCCAGAACAGGTCGTCTGCCGGGAGTTTTGCGAAGTCGTTCACCACGCCCTCGAGCACGAACGATGCGACCGTCTCGCAGCAGTGCATACGGCCCGTGAAGATCAGATACTTCGGTGCGTTCGGGTTGCCGAGTGTGATCATCGGGATCGACGTTTTCGCTCCCGTCGTTTTCAGCACCGCGTTCGTCTCAGAGAAGGTTCTGTTGATGGCGACAAGCTCATTCTCCTCCAGCTCGTCCAGCCAGCTGTTCAGATCTGCGAGCTGATACGGCAGCGCGCAGGAGAAGTGGACGGTCTGACCGGCCTTGAGATCGAACGTGAACTGCTGATGGCTGTTGTTCTGGAGGCCGAGATAGTTCCACGTTTTGTCGCCGTCCGTGGAATAGAGCGCGCCGCCGTCGCCGAGGGACTGGCTCCATTTGAACTTAAACGTCACCGTGCGGTCGGTTTTGCTGGTCGCCTTGAAGTTCCAGTAGAACCAGTGATATTCGGTCGGGATGCAGTCGTCCAGATCCTGATCGAGCGTCACAACGCCATCCTGCTTGCTGACGAGCTTACCGCCGCCGCCTGCAAAGTCAAAGTCGATCGTGACGTCGTCCATCGGGTCGCCGGAGGACGGCGTGACAGTCTTGTGGATGGAGTTCTTCTCGATCTCCGCAGTCGTCTTTTCCGCCGGGTTCAGCGCGGCGTCCTGCGTCAGGAAAATGGCGTTCAGGTTGGCATACCAGCCGGAGCTGTCAAGCGCGCGGATGGTGTTTGTTCCGTCCTTCAGCGTGACCTCGATGGGGCCTTCCCATGCGTAGCCCGCCGCGCTGCGCGGCGTGGTACCGAATTTTTGTGCGATCTTCGCCCCGTTGACCGATACATGAAGGTAGCGGGACTCCGGTGCCTGAGTGCTTGCAAACTGCTTGCTGTTGACCCAGAGGTAATACGTTCCGGCGGTCACATTGTCGATCGTCGTGGCCGCGGGCGTGCCCGAATGGTCGGCCTTGTCCGTTTTGCCGCGCAGACGGCTGCCGTTCCACGCATCCTTGGCCGTATCGTCATTGACCAGTTCCCAGCTGCCGAGGCTGTCATAGCTGTCGGAGAGGATGAGATAGTGCTTGCTCTGCGGCTCACTGTCCGTCCACTCGAGCTTCACATAGACCGGGACAAGGCCGCCGTCGCTCTCGGAAACAAACGTGAACGTCGTCTCGCCGCCGGGCAGTGTCACCGTGCCAAGCTCCAGATCGTGATACGAGCCGTTCTTTGTCGTGTCGTTGAAATTGAACTTACCGAAGTTCTGGTCGTTCAGCTTGAGTGTCCATTGGCCATACGTCTGATAATACTTTGTATGGAGCGTCACCTTGTAGGTTCCGGCCACCACCGTGCCGAGCTGGAACGCGATCGTCCGCCCCGCGCCGCTCTTCAGCGAAACGCGCTGATACCCGTAGCCCGGAACCTCGACCGAATTGTCCGTGATCTCGCCCGGCGCTTTATCGGTGTCGCCGGTGTAGGTATATTTGCCATTCTGGAACAGTTTGAGCAGGCCAAATTCATAGCTGCTCTGCGCCGCTTCCTTCACAGTCAGCGTCACAGTGCCGGTGATGGTCTTATTGGAACGAAGCTCCGCCGTGATCGTCGCCATGCCCGCAGCGTGGAGCGTCACAACGCCGTTTGCGTTGACGGTCGCGACGTCCGTATTGCTGGACTTGAAGTCCACGGTCTTGTCCGTCGCGTTGTCCGGCTCGAACGTCACCGTCAGCTTCACTGTCTCGCCGGCCTCCGCCTCGGTCTTGTCTGCCTTCAGCGTCAGGGCCGTCGTCTTGACCTCCTGATAGCCCTCGACTGCGATCGTCTGTGTGTGCGAGAACAGGCCGGAGCCATAGCTCACCGTGACGCTCTGCGCGTTCGGGAGATCGAAGCTGCCGGTAAAGGTCGTGCTGCTTTTGCTGCGCTCCGTGACGGTCACGTACGTGCGTTCGCCGGTCGTGTTGTTCGTCACCAGAACCTTGCCGTTCTCGACCGCCGCCGTGTCCATGTCGATCGGCGCAGTCAGCGTCACGTTCACCGTGTCGCTCACCTTGCCGCTCGTTTTATCGACGGACAGCGCAACATTTTCCGCCTGACTATAGGCCAGCGAGGCGTTCCACGCCGTGTTATAGGCGACCCAGCCCTCGGTGTAGGAGAGGGAGGAATTGTTCTGATAGTCCTTCGACGGGTTATAGCCGCCGTTCTGATAGCAGAATTCCGGTGCGTTCCCTTCGATGACCGCCGTGCGGCCCGCCAGAACGCCCGCGCCGCCCTGATACTGCTTGTACCAGCCGGCGTCGCCGCCGACGAAGTCGCGCACCACATCATAGAACGCCGACGTGCCGGTCGGGTTGCGGCCAAACAGATCGTCGATCGCCGCGACGCCGAGCGCATGGAGCCGGTCTGCCGTCGAGGCGTCGCCCTTCAGGACGCGCGCCGCCGCGTACATCACGGCTTGCAGACCCGCCTGGTTACCCGGCTCGTTCTTCGGTGCGCCGCCCGCGAGGTAATCCGGATCTCCCTGATTGTCCGCGTTGGCATAGGCCGCGCCTGTCCAGTATTCCTGCTTGATGGTCTTGTCCGTGAACTTCGGGTTATGGAACTGATAGTTCGTCAGGTCGCCCGCCTCGGCACTCACAGCCTTGCGGATGTCCCACAGGTTGTTGCTGCGCGCGATATTCACCGTGGCCCACTGTGCGATCTTATCCTTGACCTGCGCCTTCAGCGACTCCTCGCCAGGGCACATCTCGACGAAATAGTCCAGCGCCGGGACGGTGACATACTCGCTCATGCGCTGACCCTTGCAGAAGTAGGGATCGCAGATGTCGTTGCCGTCCGTGTTGCTGATCGTATACTTGCAGTTTTTGACTGCCGCAGTCAGGAACTTTTCCGCGACCGCATCGCCGAGGCCGTCCCGCTTCGCGACTTCATACATCATCAGGTTCGGCACGATGGAATGGCCCATCGGCTGCGAGCCCTTCAGGCCGCCGAACACGGTCTGGACGCTGTACAGGTCGTGGTTCGTGCCCTTCACCGCATACCACGACACGTTGCAGGCGTTCTCGCCCCAGACGGAGATCGTGTAATCGCGCACCTTCTGATAGAAGTCCTGCGTCTCCCAGCCGTGCGCGATCAACTCCGGCGCGAGATAGAGGTAATAGGCCAGCTGCTCCTTCGTCAGCATGTGCAGCTTTTTGCCCCGCGTGCAGCCCCAGTCATAATAGCGCCGCGCCGCAAACTTGATGAGCCAGATGATGTCCGGCTCGTTCTGCGTTTTCAGATCCTCATATTCGCAGTTCGGCATTTTCGCAAACACCGTATGCGGCATATTGTCGTAGACCGACGGGTTCGCCATGTATTGCAGCACGAGGCCGTTCAGCTCGAAGCTGAACTGATGGCTGTCGCGCCACGCGATGGAGTTGCTGCCCACGATGTCCACGTCCGAGCGCACCTCGTTCATAAACGCCAGCGCCTGCTTCACGCTCCGCCGCTGGATGAGATTCGTGCCGATCTCAAAGTCATAGGACTGCTGCTTGTCGGCGCAGGTGATATAGAACGTCGTGTCCGTGTCCGCCGTCAGACCGGTGAAATCGGCAATGCCGCCCACGACCGTCCCGGTATACGCGGCCTCGCCGGTCGCCCTGTTCACGACCTTAAATTCCCTCCCGTCTGCGTTCGGGATCGTCGCACGCATGGACGTTCCGTTGTCATAGCCGATCTGGTTGACAAAGATCTCCGGATCTTTTGTCTCCGGCGTCGTGGCAGTCAGCGTCAGATCCGCCGCATGCTCACCCGTCTCCGGCGCGACCACGCCGGAATAGACCGTAATGTTGTCAAACAGCGCCTCCGCGTTATAGATGCGCAGACCGATCGTGCCGCCCGCCGCGCTTGCATCAGCCGTGTATGTGAACTGCGGCTTACCGCCATTGACATAGCCGGTGATCGTTTGCCCCGACACCGTCACGCGCAGCCGGTACGCCTGTCCGTCCTTTACCTCTGTCTCATGTTTCGCAGGCGGATCGACCGCGCTGTTCTTGTCCGGCCACCACAAAAGCTGCGAACTTGCTTTTACGCCATGATCCAGCCGGAAATGGTAAAAATGCGTCCCATCCGTCTGCTGGAACGTCACGCCCGCGCTGTATCCGCTGCCGTTCAGCCCCTTCACCAGAGCTACGTCCGCCACGATGGTATATTCCGTGGGCAGATCACTCGTCATCGGCAGCGCCGCCAGAAGTCCGCCGCCGTCCTTCGTGCCCCGAAGCGCATAGCCTCCGCCTTTCAGCTCTACGCGCTCCCAGCTTGATGCGTCCAGCCCCGTTGGCAGCGCCGTATCAAAGTTCTCTTGATACAGCACTGTGGCCGCCTGTTTGCTTGGTTCCGCACCTGCTTCTGCCGCCATTGCCGTCACCGGCATCACAGACAACAGCATGCAGAGCACCAGCAGCAGGCAGAGCCATCTCTGTGTTTTTTTCATTCCGTTTCCTCCTTGTCCTTAGTTTTCAGTGATATTTCATTGGGACATCTCTCGCCCCAGCACGACAAAGACATTCTTGTTTGCATTGCAAACAAGACAGCGCATATGCGCTGTGTAACTCCGAAAAACCCGGCAGCACGAAGTTTTGGGATCGGTCTGCCGGGTTTTGGAACTCTGTAAAATTACGTTTTCTGCGTTATCCCTTCACCGCGCCCGCCGTGAGGCCCTGGATGAAGTAGCGCTGCAGGAAGACGAAGATGACCGTGACTGGGACGGCCGCAACGATGGAGGCCGCCATCATATAGCCCCAGTTCGTCGACGCCTCGCCGAGGAACGTCATCACGAGGCCGGAGGCCAGCGTCCGCTTTGCCGTGTCCGTGACCAGCGTCATGGAGTAGAGCAGGTCGTTCCAGCTCCAGACAAAGCCGTAGATCGCAATGGAGGTCATGCCGGGCACCACCATCGGGAAGACGATCTTCGTCATGATACGCCAGTGACCCGCGCCGTCGATCTCCGCACTCTCAATGAGAGAATCCGGAATGTTGTCAAAATAGCTCTTCAGCGTCCACGTGCCGACCGGCAGCGTAAACACCACATAGCTGATCAGCAGCGCCCAATAGCTGCCGAGCAGCCCCGTCTTATTCATCAGCGAATAGATGGACAGCAGCAAAATTGCCTGCGGGAACGCCTGACTCATCATGAACATCCCCATGACAAACTTCCGCCCGCGATAGCGGAACTTTGCGAAGCTGTATCCCGCGAACGCGCAGACGATCGTCGCCATCAGGCTCGACCCGAAGGACACGATCAGGCTGTTTTTCAGGTAGCCCATGATCTTCGGGTCCGTCACGATGTGAATGATGTTGTCAAGCGTCAGCGGCCCGACGAAGAAATAGCTGCTGAACGTCTCGCTCGTCGGCTTGAGCGCCGTGTTGATGAGCCAGAGCAGCGGGAAGAAGATGAAAAAGCCGATCAAAATCAGGCTGGCCCAGAAGAAGATACGAAATGCCGTTGTTTTTTGAAACATGTTCTCCCCTCCTTAGCCGTCCTGTTTGTTCTGCTGCCGCAGATAGACGATGCTGAAAATCGCAAGCAAAATTGCCCAGATCGTGCCGACCGTGGCGGCCTTGCCCATGTTCCAGTTTTTGAACGCCGTCGTGTACACCTCGATGGAGAGCGTCGTCGTCGCCCGCGCGGGGCCGCCCTGCGCCATCGTCCACGGCAGGTCGAAATGCTGCAAGTTGCCGATCAGGCCGAGGATGAACACCAGCACCGCCGTCTGCTTCATGCCGGGCAGAATGATGTGCCAGAACGTCGTCCAGTTGTTCGCGCCGTCGATGTGCGCGGCCTCGATCTGGTCGAGCGACACGCTCTGCAAACCGCCGAGCAGGAACGCCATGTACCACGGCAGCATCTGCCACGTGCGCGCGATGATCACGCAGAGCAGCGCCGTGTTCGTCTGGCCGAGCCACGGAATCCCGGTTTCCAAAATCCCAAGCGCTTTCAGAATACTATTTAGAATACCGTACTGGCCATTAAAGATCCAGCTCCAGAGGAAGCCGATGGCCGTGCCGGGAATGATCCAGTTTACGAGGGTCACGCCGCGCAGAAATTCTGCGCCCTTGAACCCCTGATTCAGGTCGATGGCCCAAATCATGCCGAGCGTATAGGGTAAAACTGTGCTGCCGAGTACGAACAGCAGTGTCGTGATGAGTGTCTTGCCAAAGTAAGGGTCTTTGAAGACCTTGGCATAATTCGCGAAGGCGACAAATTTATAATCGGGATATATCAGGGAGCGGTCGGTAAAGCTGGTGATGACCGCGTCGACAAAGGGATACAGGATAATGGCGAGGAATACCGCCAGACCCGGCACGATCAGCAAAAAGCCCATCTGGGAGTCTGTCAGCCCGCGTCCGTTTTTCAGTTGTTTCATGCTGGAACCTCCGTTCTGCGGCTTTCCGCCGGGTCGCTTGCCGCTCCCCCCGGCGCTTATGAGCCGGGAGGAGCGAGGGAAAAGGAATTGCAAATTACAGTGCGTTTAAGCGGGCAGCCATATCGGTGACAGCCTGCTCCGCGGTCTTCTGACCGAGCAGCGCGTACTGCAGCTCTTCGGTGATGATGGTCTTGATCTCGCTGGCGTTGGCCATGCGGGCGGTCTCCTCGAGACGGGCCGTGGCCGTGGCCTGCAGGAAGCCGTTCAGATAGGCGTCGTTCTTGACCTCATCCTTGGCAGCCATACTCTTGGTGACAGGAGGCATACCGTTGTTCTCGAAGTAGTCCATGGCGACCTCGTCGCTGACAAGGGTCTTCGCCAGTTCGGCAGCTTCCTGCTGATACTCGGAGTTCTGGAACGTGACAAGCATGTGGCCCCACATGGTGGACTGCGGCTGATCGCCTGCGTTCAGAACCGGGCGAGACATTGCAGAGCAGACCTTGACAACGTCTTCCGGCGCAACGCCATTGTTGACGGCCTGTCCCTTGGCGACGACCGCGTCGTCATAGAACGCGACCTGCCCCTGCGCGAACATCTGGCGCGCTTCGCCGCGGCCGGTGTCCATCGCGATGTAGCCTTCGTTCATAAGCTTCTGGTACCACTCGACGCACTTCACAGCCGCGTCAGAGTCGATGGCAACGGTGCCGTCCTCGTTGAAGATCGCGCCGCCGAACGTCCACAGCCAGGGCATGAAGTCGCCCGCGCAGGTGGCGTCCTTGGTGGAGACAGCGTAGGGGATGATGTTGGCGTCATAGGCCTTGATGTCGGCCATGCACTGCTCGAACTCTTCAATCGTGGTGGGCACGGTGTCCCAACCGGCGGCGGCCAGGATCTCGGGGTTGTAGATCATGGTGATGGACGCCATGCTCCACGGCAGGCCGAGCTGCTTGCCGTCGATGTTGCCGACGTCGAGCGCAGACTGCTCAAAGTTTTCCTTCAGATAATCCTCGCCGAGGATCTCGTTCCAGTCGGCCAGCACGCCAGCGGCCGCGATGGTGTTGAAGATGCCGATATCGGCCTGCGCCAGGTCGAGCTGCTCGCCGCCCTGCGTCCGGATGAGGAGCTGCTGCGCAGTGTCGGCCCAGGTCCAGCCAACCCACGTCACGGTGTTGCCGGAGGCATCTTCGTATGCCTTCATCATGCGGCCGAAGATGTCCTTGCTGGCCTCTTCCTCGCCGGACCAACCGGCCCAGACGATGTTCTTGCCGCCCTCGGCAGCGGGTTCGGATGCATTGGAGTCATCCGCGGTGTTGTCCGCAGCGTCGTCTTTCGCGGTATCGGTAGTAGTGGTTTCTGCGGTGTCTGCCGCAGTGTCGTCCTTCGGGGGCGTTGCACAGGCCGCAAGGCTCAGGCACAGCACGACCGCCAGAAGCAATGCAAGAAGTTTTTTCATGTTTGTCATTTTCCTTTCTTTGTTTCATTTATCATAGCATTTCTGCTCTGATTCCTCAATACACGCGGATCCCGTAGATCACGGGCGGTCTCCCGCCCCACGTTTCCCGGATCTCCATGCGCAGCGCGCGGATGCGCGCCCCCTGCGGGAGCGGTACGGTGACGAGCCGCTGGTGCTGGTCGTGCAGCTCTGCGAGCTGTACGGACTCGCCGGTTTCCAGTTCCGCCGTCAGTGCCAGTTCCTTCGCCAGACTGACGGGCATGCCCTGCCGCGCCGCAAAGAAGTGGCTCTTTTCCCAATGGCTTGTGTGGCTGCTCGGCAGTTCCATCGTCAGATCCGGGTCGAGATAGAGCCGCACCTCGCGCGCCGATACCGGCGCATCCCAGCGAAGCTCTGCCCACGGATCCTCATCCTCTGGCGCGGCAATCCATGCGTTCGGCCCGCCCCACGGGCGGCTTTCCCCAGAGACAAGCTGCTCCGCGCCATAGAGCGCCGCGTCCTGATACCATGCACGCGGCTCATAGAGCTCCGGCAATCCGCTGCGTCCACAGAGAAAGCCGGTTCGTATCCGGTCGCAAACAACCAGTTCCACACCCGGCGCAGGCTCAAATCCCCAGATACAGAAGGCGTTTTCTTCTGTAATTTCCGCTTCGATCATCTGGATGCCCTGTTGAAGCTCCCATTGCCGCTGCGTTGTTTGTGTACCAATGTTCAGCCGATTTGGCAGCTTTGCACTTCCGCAGCGTGCGCGAAGCGTCGTCGCCCGCTCGGCGTGCATCTCGATCTGGATACGCCTGCCGGGGGCTGCCGGGAACGCCACAAAGCCGCCGTCTTTCAGAGAAATCCGTCCGATCGTCTCGCCGGAGCGGCCGTTATGTACGCTGCTGGCAGAAACGACCGCTTGTTTTGCAAGGTCTTCCGGGTCGTCGATGGCCGCGCCGGGGAGGAGCATATCGTCCCGCGCCAGCGTCCGGCGGATCGCCTCGATCTCCCGCGCATCCAGCTCCGCCGGGGCCTTTCCGGCTTGCAGACACGCGGCGGCCAGCGTTCCCGCTACCTGCCCGGACAGGGCGCAGGTATTCATCACGCGGCTGGAAAAGAATACGCTTCGTTCCACACCGATGATGCGCCCGGCGAACAGCAGATTGGGAACCTGCCGATTGTATAGGCAGCGCAGCGGGATCTGGTAAACGTTCACAGGTGTCTGCACACAGTTTTCTTCGCTGGAATCATACATTCCGCCCGACGGATGCGCGTCGACATACCAGCCGCCATAGAACGCCCCATCCGGAAACGTCCGCTGCGACAGGATGTCCTGTTCCGTCAGGCAGTATTCCGTCTGCATCCGGCGGCTCTCGCGCTTACCGGGGATCGAGCCGATCCAGTCGAGCGTATAGCAGTCCGCGTCAAACTTCCCGCTGTTTTTCACATAGTTCCAGAC
>CAJMLC010000051.1 GCA_905214155.1 uncultured bacterium
GAAGATTTTTGACGGAGGGATTGTCGGGCGGGCAATGCCCGCCCCTACATATTCTGTCGCACTTCCGTTGGCGAACGTAGGCGCGACCATCGGTCGCCCATTTTCTTTTTTGAACCAATTCTTTTCTTCAAAGCTCCAAAAACGAAAAAAGACGCTGATTGGTGCTGTTGACGAAAATGGGCAGAAAAAGGGGTACGGATTTTGGCTGTTTTTGTGATTGACTTCGCTGATTTAAAGCGATATAATGCACCCATGAAATGCGGAACGCCGCACGGAACAGAGGAAAGGAGCGGACAACCATGAAACAGCATACGATCAAAATGGCCAAGTCTGAATACTCCTATTATTCCTTTACCAAGGTCAGCTTTGCTGGCCTCATTCGTGTTGCCCATCGGTCCGAGGGTGTTTTGGATTTCTGAGATCATCGGAAATGACAAGGCGCGGCCCGGACGGGCGGCGTCTTGTTTTTTATTTCACTGCAAAAAGGAGAAAGTATCATGAAAAAGAATGTAATCGCGATCCTGCTGGCAGTTTGTATGCTGCTGGCCCTGACGGCCTGCGCGGCCAAGGCCCCGACGGCGGACACCGCTTCTGACAATACCGCGGCAGACGCTGCCCCGGCTGAGACCCCGGCGGACACCACGGAGAACACCGAAGAGCCCAGCGCCGACGACGGCAAGGTCTACACCGTCGGTATCTGCCAGCTTGTGCAGCACGACGCGCTCGACGCGGCGACGCAGGGCTTCAAGGACGCGCTGACCGAGGCGCTGGGCGACAAGGTCGTCTTTGAAGAGCAGAACGCCTCCAACGATATCCCCACCTGCGGCACGATCTGCACGGGCTTCGCGGCCTCGAATGTCGACCTGATCCTCGCCAACGCGACGCCGGCCCTGCAGGCCGCTGTCTCCGCAACGCAGACCATCCCCATCCTCGGCACGGCTGTCACCGAATATGGTGTGGCGCTGGACATTGACGATTTCAACGGCACAGTCGGCGGCAACGTCTCCGGCACGTCCGACCTTGCACCGCTCGATCAGCAGGCCCAGATGCTGCTGGAGCTCGTTCCGGAAGCCAAGACCGTTGGTATCCTCTACTGCTCCGCAGAGCCGAACTCCGTCTATCAGGCGGACGTTGTAAAGGCCGCGCTGGAAGAGGCGGGTGTCACCGTCAACATCTACACGTTTGCCGACTCCAACGACGTTGCCACGGTCACGGCCACGGCCTGTGACGAGTGCGACGCACTCTACATCCCGACCGACAACACCGCCGCCTCCTGCACCGAGGCCATCAGCAATGTCGCTGATCCGGCGGGCGTACCGATCGTGACCGGCGAAGAGGGCATCTGCAAGGGCTGCGGCATTGCGACGCTCTCCATCAGCTATTATGACCTCGGCGTGACCACCGGCAAGATGGCTGTCAAGATCCTGACCGGCGAGGCCGACATCTCCGAGATGCCGATTGAGTACTACCAGAACCCGGTTAAGAAGTACATGGCGTCCCGCTGCGAAGCGCTCGGCATTGAGATCCCCGAAGGCTACGAAGCCATTGAGGAGTAATCCATAAACAAGAAATGAGGTTTTCGCTATGAGCCTATCCGCATACTTTGGTTCCCTGAGCGTGGCAAATCTGCTCTCCAGAATGCCGGCCGCTGCGGCGCAGGGCATTATCTGGGGCCTGATGGCGCTGGGCGTGTTCATCACGTTCCGCGTGCTCGACATCGCCGACTTGACTGTGGACGGCTCGTTTGCGACCGGCGGCGCGGTGACGGTCATGCTGCTGCTGGCAGGCTGGCCGTCGTGGGCGGCGCTGCTGGCGGCGTTCGCGGCGGGTGTGCTGACCGGCCTTGTGACCGGACTGCTGCACACCAAGCTCGGGATCCCGGCCATCCTTGCCGGTATTCTGACGCAGTTTTCTCTGTATTCCATCAACCTCCGCATTATGACGAAGGCCAACCAGACGGCAAGCATCAAAAAGTTCGGCATGTTCTGGGAGGGGCCGAAGGGCTTCCTGCTCTCGTCGCTCTATGTGCCGCAGGCGATCGCCGTGGGCTTCGTGCTCGCGGTGGTCGCGATCGGCCTGCTCTACTGGTACTTCGGCACCGAGCAGGGCAGCGCGATGCGCGCCACGGGCTCCAACCCTGCGATGAGCCGCGCGCAGGGCATCCACATCGAGACGATGAAGGTCATCGGCCTCGGCATTTCGAACGGCATGGTCGCCCTCGCGGGCGGTCTGATGACCCAGTATCAGGGCACGGCGGATGTCAGCATGGGCCGCGGCGCGGTCGTCATTGGACTCGCCGCGATCATCATCGGCGAGGTGCTCTGCGACGCGATCTTCCCCAAGGGCTGCAATTTTGCCATCCGGCTGCTGTTTGTGGTGTTCGGCGGCGTGATCTACTATGCGGTCATGGTCATCATCCTCTGGCTGAAGCTCGACCCGAACGACCTCAAGCTGTTCACGGCCATCATCGTGGCGATTTTCCTCGCGGTGCCGCATTTGCAGGCACAGGCGAAAAGTTCGTTCGCACATTTGAAAAAACAGGGAAAGGGGCGCGGCTGAGATGTTGAAGATCGAACATATCGCGAAAACCTTCAACCCCGGCACGATCAATGAAAAAAAGGCGCTGCGCGACCTCAGCCTCGAGCTGGCCGACGGAGATTTCGTCACCGTCATCGGCGGCAACGGCGCGGGCAAGTCCACGCTGCTGAACGCCGTCGCGGGCGTGT
This sequence comes from uncultured bacterium, assembly GCA_905214155.1. Taxonomy (GTDB): domain Bacteria; phylum Bacillota; class Clostridia; order Oscillospirales; family Oscillospiraceae; genus CAG-170. Next base: position 2,727 of record CAJMLC010000051.1, read on the forward strand.
GGCCCGTGGATGAGGGGACGATCGAGATCGGCGGCGTGGACGTCACGGCCATGCCGGAATATAAGCGCGCGCAGTACATCGGCCGCGTGTTTCAGGACCCCATGATGGGCACGGCGCCGAATATGCAGATCGAGGAAAACCTCGCGCTGGCCTATCGTCGCGGCAAGAAGCGGACGCTTCGCTGGGGCGTAACACAGGCGGAGCGGCAGCTGTTCCGCGACCAGCTGGCGACGCTCGGCCTCGGCCTCGAGGACCGCATGACTGCAAAGGTCGGTCTGCTCTCCGGCGGCCAGCGGCAGGCGCTGACGCTGTTGATGGCGGCGCTGCAGACGCCGAAGCTGCTCCTGCTCGACGAGCACACTGCCGCGCTTGACCCCGCGACGGCGGCAAAGGTCCTTGAGATCTCGGACAAGATCGTCCGCGACGGCAAGCTGACCGCGCTGATGATCACGCACAATATGTCGGACGCCATCCGCCACGGCAATCGCCTCATCATGATGGATCAGGGCCGCATCGTCCTCGACATCTCCGGCGAGGACAAGCAGAAGCTCACCAAGGCTGACCTGCTCGCGCGCTTCGCGCAGACGACCGGCACACAGGAGGAGACCGACTCAGTCCTACTGTCGTAACGAATAGAATCAAAAAACCCTCCGTATGACACAGTCATACGGAGGGTTTTTATGTTTGTCATGATGTGGGCGGCTGATGCTGCACGGCGTCGACGAAGAGCAGCGTCAGGCCGATGTAGGCCGCGAGGACCAGCGCCAGCAGCGCGCAGAGCGCGATGCAGATGATGCGCAGCGCCTTCCTCTGCCGCAGGCCGCGGATGGACGCGATCAGCCCGGCCAACGCAGCCACGAACAGCAGCGCCGCAAGCCAGAGTTCCATTTTACCGCTCCTTTCACACGCCGCCCGTGGGGCGGAAGACGTCGATCATGTCGGTATACCAGCGCAGCTCGCGCGTGAAGCGGCCGCGCAGCGCCTCGGCATCCTCTCGGCCCTTGCCGAGGTCAAAGAAGCCGTGCCCGCTCTGGACGGCGATGTAGAGCTTACCGCCGCTTTGCAGGCAGACCGACACGCCGCCGTCCGCCCGGTCTGCGAGCGACAGGAAAGTATTCCTCCGGCCCTCGTTCAGATAGCCGAGGACGAAGGCTTCGTCGTCGCAGCTGAGGTTGAATTTCCGGTCGAAAAGCTCGTTCCCGGTCTGGATGGCCTTTGTGCGGAAGAGCTTGTCGAACTTGCCGCGCGGCCAGATCGTGAAGCCGGTGGGGAAGGATGTGCCGAGCTCGCAGAGCAGCCACTGCCCGGCGTAGACCTCGCGCTCGTTTTTCTCCCACAGGCCGGTCTCTTCGCGCTGGATCTCCTCCACGTCCGTCAGCCGGACATTGCAGAGCTCCGCGGGCAGCCCCTGATACTGGCCCGAGACGAGTCCGCTGCCGCAGAGGGAGTCGTGCTTCGGGAGGGGAATTCCCGCCTCCTCTACGGTGCGGATCCGTCCGTTCGGGTCCGCTTTTATGTCATTGCCGAAGGTTTCCTTCAGCAGACCCGGCACAATGGCGTCATATACCTGCTGGTCGGCGGCGCTGCGCTTTCGAGCGGAGAGGGAGGTGCCGATCCCGGCGACCACCACGCCGACGACGATCAGCGGGAGCGAGACCCCGGAGATCACGCCGACGGCGATCAGGATGACGCCGAGGATCTTCAGGATCGTGCCGGCCGCACTTCCGCGGCCGCGTGTGATGTGTTGTTCTTCGTCCATATCGTTCTCCTGTTTCCGGTCATTCCAGCGCGTCCAGCACGGCCTCCGGCACGGAGGTTTCGTCCGTCAGGGTAAACGTGCTGTCGAAGTTCGCCTGTGTGAGCGTGCCGTCGTCCCGGACCTCCAGCTCACCGACAAGGCCGACGTTCAGCGCATAGAGGTCGAGCGAGGCCTCGTCCGCGACAACATAGCCGCCGCTCATGATCTCGCCCGCGGCGTCGGCGGTCTGCCAGGTGGCGTCCGCGTAGATGCGGAGCCACGTGTCCGCGCCGTCGTAGGCCCAGTAGCCGACGAACGGGGCCACGGCCGCGAGGTCTTCGTCTGTGGCCGCGTATTCGATCACTTCTTCGCCCGGCACGTCATCCTCCGGGACGTCCTCGTCCAGTGTGTCTTCCCAGTAGACGAAGCCTGCGTCCTCCTCCCAGAACCAGACGAACACGGTCTCCGTGCCGTCGTCGTGGACAAAGGTGGCCGTCAGGTCGCTGTTCCCGTCACCGTTCTGGTCGTCGAACGTGCTGCCCTGATAGGCGCTCTGCGCGTCGTCCAGCTCGATCGGGTAGTTTGCGTAGTCATAGAGCGTCTGCGTGTCGTCGTCATAGTAGAAATCGAGGCTGTCATTGTTGACGCAGACGAGCACGTCGGTCTGCTCGCCGCCGTGGACGATCGTCCCGGCGTCCTGCACCCAGCCCCAGGTGCGCCAGTCCGCACCCGCGACATTCTCATCCGGCGCCTCCGGCTCCGCGGCGCTCTGGCAGCCCGCGAGCAGCAAGCCCGCAAGCGCCAGCAGCGTGATCCAGGTTTGTTTCATGGCCTCACCCTCCGAAACTCAGTCGAAATAGTCGCCCCAGCCCTCGTCGTCGTAGGCGTAATCGTCCCAGCCATCGCCGGGATCGGACCACGGGTTGTAGTCGTCGTAGTAATCCTCTTCATCGGGATCCCAGCCTGCGTCGTTGGCTTCCATATATTCGCCGGTGTCGTCGTCGATGTAGCCGTCGCTGCCGTAGGAGATGAACTCGTTCTCATAGCCGTTCCAGTACCAGACGTCGCCGTCCTCGTCGTACCAGTAGTACGGCGAGCCGTAATCGCCGGGATCGGAACCCTGCGAGGCAGGCTGGGAGGGCACGGCCTTGGGCGCGGTGCTCCAGCCGGCGGTATAGGAGATGGTTTCCAGCATGTTGTTGCAGATGTCGAAATAGTTGCGGATGCGGCCTTCGACCGCGATCGTCACCGCGACGAGCGCATAGCCCGTCGGGCCATAGTAGCGCACCTCGATGCAGCCGCGCACGGGCTGGTTCGGGCCGTCGGCAAAGATGGAGCCGTCGAGCCATAGATAGCCGGTCATGCTGTAGTGGTCGCCGTTGTTCTTGAAGTTCGAGCCGAAAGATTTGAGCACCTTGTTGCCGTACATGCTGCTAAGCAAACCGTCGAGCATGTGCTTCATATAGGGCTTCGCGACGGCCGCGCCCTGCGTCATGTAATCGTCGTAGCCGGAGATGGGCTGGAAGGCGATCATGATGTTGGAATAGTAGTCCTCGGTGCCCTCCTCCATGACGGCGTTGAAGCTCAGCGCGTTGGAGACGCTCGGATGCTCGTGGGCCTCCATCTGGATGGGATAGTCGATCGTGACGTTCGGGAAGCCGCCGGGGAAGCTGGCCGTCTGGTTCAGCTCGTCGTCCGGCGTCGGCAGGAGCATGATGTAGTCCCATGCCGAGAGGGAATTGCCGTTCTCGTCGCTCAGACCGCCGTAGGCCGTCTCGTTGAGGGCTGTGAAGTAGGAGCCGTCCTCCATGTAGAGCGCGATGTCGTTCTCCTGCACCACGACCTGACCGGGGTTGATGCGCTCGCCGTAGAGGTTGATGGCGACCCATTCATAGTCGTCGCCGATGACGAGGTAGAACGGCTGCTCGTCGTATTTCCAGCAGCCGACATAGGTCGAGAGATCGCCGAGGTCGACCGGCTCTTCCAGCTGCTCAAGGGTCTCCTCCTCAACGTAGGTCAGCTCGTCATAGTCAGCCGGGTCATAGCTGCTCGTGATCTCGATGGGCACTTCACCCTCCGGCGGCAGGAACACGACATAGTCGCCGTCCGACAGCGCGAAGTCCAGCTCGTCGACGCTCGTGTCGTACAGGATATAATCCTCCTCGCCATAGACGAGGATGTTCCACGTGCCGGGGATCTCGGATTCCTTGTACGTGCCGAGCACGGCCAGAACGCTCTCGCCGTCGCCGAGCAGTTCGTCCACGTAGTTTTCGCCCCAATCGGTGTCTGTAGAGGGCGTGATGCAGACGGACGTGATGCCGTGGCCGCTGCGGTTGACCAGCGTGACGGTCACTGTGGCCTCTTTCTCGCCGCACGCCGTCATCGACAGGCAGAGCACCAGCACCAGAAGCAGCGCCAGCAGTTTTTTCGCAGATCTCATCAGATTTTCCTCCTCAAAATTCTCATCTGAAACAGGGACAGCGTCAGTGTCCCTGTTCCGCCATGGCGAGGATCTCGTCATGGCTCAGCTCCACATCGCCGAACCGGACAAAAATGCCGTTGGTCACAGCGCTGTTCCACGTCGCGGGGTCGCAGATCGGACGGAAACGGAGCTTGTCCAGATAGGGCTTCAGGTCCAGCAGCAGGCGGCTTCCGGATACAAAATCGACTTGCAGGATATGATCCGCAAGCGGCGCGACCGCCGCAATGTATCTCCGGGTCAAATGCGCATCCTCCTTCCATGGATAAAATGATCCACCGTACCACTAGTGTACGGCGGATCATGGAAAACCGATATTAACCAAAGGTTAGATCAGGAACTGAGAATTGCGGCAAGCCGCTGGCGCTTCGTGCGGGCCTCGCCGTCGATGCCGAGCTTGGCATAGATCTGATTGAGATACTGCTTGACGCTGCCCTCCGAGAGGAAGAGCTTTTCTGCGATCTCGCGGTTGCTCAGCCGCTGGCGCAGCAGCGCGGCGATCTCCCGTTCCCGCTCGGTCAGCGCGTCGAAAGCCGCGGAGTGCAGCGGCTGCCCGCACAGGGCGGTGCAGCGCGATTCATAGTCCGCGCCGCAGGCGGCTGCCCGCGCAAGAAACGGCGTCTGCGCGAGGCGGGGATAGAGACCCGCGAGATAGCGATGATTTTCTGCGAACGGCAGGATCAGCCCGTCCGGCTCGGCCTCGGCGCAGGCCGCCTGCAGCAGCCCGAGGGCTTCATTCCATTTCTCCAGTTTCGCATAAGCGCCCGCCGTCTGCAGGCGCACATGCAGGGCGACGAGGTCATAGTGCATGGCTCCGCACACGGCCAGCAGCGCGTCGCACCGTGCGATGACCTTGGCAAACGCGCCCTGCGCCAGATAGACCTGATTTTCGATCAGCTCCATCATCGGCTTGCCCGGCGCGAGGAAATTGATGGTGTCGAGTCGGTGCTCTGCAAAGACCTCCGGGATCTGTTTGATCTCGCCCCGCAGGGCGTGGTAATAGGCGCTGGTGGCGCTCCAGATATTGATCCACGATGCGTTATGGTGCTGCAGCAGCGATGCGTACCGCTGCTCAAAGCTGCAGCGCGGCGCCGCGTCCGTGTGCAGCGAGAGACGCCAAGCCAGAAAATCGCAGCAGAGGGCCATGTTTTCCTGCCCGTTGCCCGCAATCTGCGTGTAGGCGCGCTCCAGCTCGATGTGCGCGTCGGTGAAACGCCCCTGATTGAACAGCGCCTCGGCCCGCATGATGGTCTCTGCGCCCTGGCCGTGGCGTCGCGTGATCTTGTAGTAATGGGGCATACATTCGTCCATCTCGGCCTGCTCCCGCTCATACCCGCCGGGCTCCCGGTGGAACATCATCAGGACCGACGGCGAACCGAACGTCCAGCCGCCGCTCGACTGGATGCTGATGGCCGGGCGGGACATCTGCGTGCTCGCGCTGCGGTGCAGGCGGCTCATGGCGCGGATGTCGTTGTAGCAGAGGAAGCTCATGATGAGGTCGCATTCGCCGAGCAGGTTGCCGCGCTCCTCCGCGCTCAGCTCCGGATGCGCCTCGATGGCCGCGAGCAGAAGGGCTTTGAGTTCCAGCATTTTCGGGATGTTGCGCCAGTTGAACATGCTGCGCATCAGCACCAGCAGCGCGAACGGATGCTCCTTCAGCACATCCTCGGGGCACTGCGCGAGGAAGTCCAGCACGTCATCGGGCTTCAGCGACGCGAGCAGGATCCCGGCGTCGGTCTGGATGACGCGGAGCATCGCACCGTTGTTGCCGCTCCTGCGGTAGGCCGAGAGCGCATGAAGATACTGCCGGTGGTCTTCGTACCAGGCGCCGAACCGGTCGCGATACATGGCCTGCTTCCGCGCGTCCATCGTCTGGAACACGCGCACGGCGCACTCCTTCATCATGTGGTGGAAGCGATAGGCCTCACCGTCCGGCAGGCGGCGGACGAAGGCGTTCTGCTCGGTCAGCGCGGCAAGGAGCTTTTCGGTGTTCGCGTTCCCGGTGACGAAGCGCGCCATCTCGGCGGTAAACTCGTCCGCGAGGCCCATCACCGCGAGAAACTCGCGCTGCCGCCCCGGCAGCGGATCGATCATGGCGGCGGAGAACATGCTGTAGATGTCAGAGCTCCGGTCGGGGAGGGCCCCGCGCTCCGAGATCGTGCGCAGGTTCAGATAGATCGCGGAAAACCAGCCCTCGCTCGCGTAGAGCAGCTGGTCGATCTCAGCGTCAGAAAGCTCCGTCCCGCAGCGGTGCGCGTAGACAGCCAGCTCCGTGTGGTTGAGGCGGAGCTGCTCCGTGCCGATCTGGTAGACCCGGCTGCCGAGCCGCAGCAGCTCTGCCATCGGCAGAAATCGGTCGCGGCTGGCGACGATGAGATGGACGTTTTCCGGCAGACGGCCCGCCAGCGTGCAGAGGAAGCCCGGTGCGCGCCGGTCGGTCAGCAGGTGGAAGTCGTCGAGGAAGATGTAGCAGGGCCGTTCGCCGGCGAGCGCGTGGCAGAGGTCGTCGGTCAGCAGGCTCCCGCTGGCGGCGTCGGTGGGGCAGGGATAATCCCGCAGGAACTCCAGCCCCGCGTGGCGGAACGCATCCTGCACGCTCTTCCAGAAGATGGCGAGATTGTCGGAGTAGACGCTGATGCGCACGATGCGCGGCGCTTCCGTCTTCGCGCGCTCGCCGAGGTACCAGTTCACGGCCGTGGTCTTTCCGTAGCCCATCGGCGCGACAACGGTCGTCAGCGCGCAGCGGGAGATGGGCCGCAGACCCTCCTGCAGCCGCTCGGAGATGTAGATGGTGTTCAGGTCCTGCTTGCGTTTTGCCATTTCGCGTCCCTCCATTTCCCATTTATTATATCGGATCCGGCGCTCCGGCGCAAGCCGTCCCGCGCAAACAGGCAAAAAACCGCCGCGAAGCTTCTGCTTCGCGGCGATTTTTGATCGAAAGCGCTTGTCTCGCGGCGGTTTTGGAGGAAAAGTGTTCAGAGCTTCCAGCCCGTGGTCTCCTTCTTGCCGCCGACAAAATCGGCGTAGAGGCCGGGCTGCGCGACAGGTCTTCATGGTGGCCTGCTGGACGATCTGCCCGCCGTCGAGCACGAGAATCAGATCGGCCCTGAGGACGGTCTTGAGCCGGTGCGCGATCATGAGGACAGTCTTTTCATGCGTCAGGGCCTCGAGCGTATATCCGCGCACATCCGTCCCGCCGAGCTTTACGCTGCCGGAATCCACATCCCAGAAGCGCGCGACGAGATTGCAGAACGTTGTCTTTCCGGAGCCGGAGAGGCCGACAATGGCCGTGGTGGTCCTGTCCGGTAGTGTGAGCGAAATGTTGCGCAGGATCGGCTTTTTCTCATAGGAGAAGGAGACATGGTCGAAGACGATGTCGTGCGTTTCAGGCGCGACATCATGCCCGTCCTCGTCCATCTGCGGCATCTGCTCGGTCTGGACGGTGCGGTCGATGGCCGCGGCGGCAAGGCGCAGCATTGAGACGCCCATGCCGAAGAGCTTCACCTGGCTGAACACGAGGAACGAGACGAGGATCGTCATCAGTGCGTTCGCCGGCGTCATCCCGCCGCCGATCCAGAGCGTGACGGCGGCGAGCATCATCCCCACACTCGCGACTTGCAGCACGGTCTCCTGCGCGGCGGTGTAGGGCGTCATCACGGACTCGACCGCGAGATTGCTCCTCCGGCTGGCCTCCAGCGCGTCCTGCAGCTTCCGGTCGCCGCGGCCGGTCAGATTGAAGGATTTGACGACGCTCATGCCCTGAATGGTCTCGAGCACGGCCTTCACAAGGGCGGTCTGTGTCCGCTGCGTGTCGTCCGCGATGGCGGCGGACTTGCGTTCCATCGCTGACACGATCAGCAGATAGACCGCAATGCCCGCGAGGGCGATGAGACCGACGCGCCAGTCAAAGGCCAGAATGAGCGCTGTGAACACCAGCGTCGTGATGAGGCCGCTCAGAATGTTGACCAGCACCATCGGCACCATGCTTTCGATCGTGCTGACGACCGTGGTGCAGACGCCGGAAATTTCGCCGAGGCTGTTGTCATTGAAAAAGCCCATCGGCACGCGCTTCATGCGGTCCGCGATGGCGATGCGCCGATCGGCCGCCATGAAATAGCCCGCGTGCGTCTGATACATCTTCGAATAAAGTCGCCCTTTTTTAAGGATAAGGCGGTATCCGAGGAGGTATCGCCGTGTCCAGTTTTCTTTTTCATAGTGTCCATGACCTGCACCAGCTAAAAAAAGTGTAGTCCCTCCATCGGAGCAGTCCGAGCATGGATGTGAAATTTGCCAGTACATAAGCGAAAATAGTATTTCGTGCGTCCGTATAGCGTCATGCTGTGCGGGCGTTTTTATATGTCTGCACCTTGGGACAATTTGTCCCAAAGCAG
>CAJMLC010000052.1 GCA_905214155.1 uncultured bacterium
ACCTCATGACTGCCAGTCATGCGCTCTCCCAGCTGAGCTATACCCCCATCGGCGAGGGTTATTATAGCAGATGCCACCGCAAAATGCAAGCACTTTTTCGAAAATGCAGAAATTTTTTTTGAACCTGCAAAACAAGGCGGGCGGCGCGAGATCAGGAAAGCACCGCGGTCTCGCGCAGTAGACGGATATTTGCGTTGGCGGCGCGGAGCGCGGAAAGGGCCTGCGCTGCATTTCCGCTGCAGAGCAAAATATGTGCGGCTTCCGGGTGTTCCACCGCGTTTTCCACGGATAACAGCATGTTTTTTGCCTCAAAAATGCGATAACCATCGAGCCTATCCGCTTCCGCAGCATCGGGCAGGAGCGCAAGCAGCGTCCGGAGCTCCAGCACCTCATCGAGCGCATCATTCGCCTCGTCCAGGGCCGCAGCGGGATCTGCGGCGTCCTCCGCTGCGGTCACGCCCAAAATATGTCCCTGCGCATAGAGGTCGCGGACAAGATCAGGGTTCTCCCGAATTTCCTCTGCGGTCAGAAAAAACGTACCGCGAAGCTGGTAATCTGCAAGTAGATCGGCATTTTCCTGCATAAATTCGACGTTTTGAAACACCAAATAAACTGTTGCGGGGACGGTTTCCTGCGGGTCATCCGCTGGATTCTGTGCGGGTGCGTCCGGGTGGGCTTGCGGGTGGTCTGCGGGATCGCTTGCGGAAGATTGCTGGGTGACCCGGTAGGCGATGAGGTTTTCGGCCTTCTCGATGAAGAGCGAATCGTCATAGACCTCGCTGCCGGTCGTAAAGCGGAGGACGGGATAGCCGTCCTGGCTTTCGAGCATGGAGACCTTGAGCCCAAAATGCGACGCGCAGAAGACCAGCGGGATGTAGAGCAGGCCGTTCCGGAACAGGGCCGTCTGCGTGGAGGTGTTCTGATTTTCGTCGCTGGTCTCGCCAGTGGCGAGGTCGAAGACGAGGCGGCTGTCCTTCGTGAACAGGACAAAGGTCTGCGCCGTGGCGTTATAGGCCGTCACGACGCCGCCGGGCCGCGCGTCGAACGCGGTGTATGGCACATAGACCACGCCGCCGGACGTATAGGGCAGGGAGGTGAGCGTGACGGGAATGGTGTCGTTGACAGCGACGAAGAACAGATTTCCCTCGGCGCCGGCCGCCGGGGCCAGCGCAAGCAGCAGCGCAAGCGCGAGCAGCAGACAGACGAGCTTCCGATATTTCATGCGCGGCCCTCCTCTCGGGATGATCTTCTCTGTAGTATATCACGAAAATCATGGTTTCGCAACGGATTTCCCTTGCAGCGGGACGGACCGCATGATATACTACAAAAAAATACGACAGAAAAACCGGAAGGAGCTGCGCTTATGACCCGGATCGTGAAAGAGAATTATTATCTGGACATTGCCGAGACTGTGCTCGAACGGTCGACCTGCCTGCGGCGGCAATATGGCGCGATCATCGTGCGCAACGACGAGATCGTGGCCAGCGGCTACAACGGCGCGCCGCGCGGCCGCAAAAACTGCTGCGACCTCGGCTACTGCGTGCGCGAGCAGATGCAGATCCCGCGCGGCGAACGGTACGAGCTCTGCCGGAGCGTCCATGCCGAGGCGAATGCGATCATCTCCGCCTCGCGCAACGAGTGCATCGGCGGCGACCTCTATCTGGCGGGCCACGACGCGCGCACGGGTGAGATCCTGCACGACGCGACGTCCTGTTCCATGTGCCGCCGCATGATCATCAACGCGGGCATCCGCCGCGTGGTCGTCCGGAAAACGCGAGAAGAATTTACGGTCGTGCCCGTGCAGAGCTGGATCGACGAGGACGATACGATCTGAATACACACAGGGCCGCATCTTTCGATGCGGCCCTGTTTTTGCAGACTCAATCTTTGTATTTCAGTGCGCGGATGGCATTGAGCACAGCGATCACCATCACGCCGACGTCGGCGAAGATGGCGGCCCACATGTTCGCAATGCCGAACGCCACGAGCGCGAGGCAGCCGAACTTGACGATCAGCGAGAAGACGATGTTCTGCTTCACAATGCCGATGCACTTGCGCGAGATCTTGATGGCTTTCGCGATCTGGAGCGGGTCGTCGTCCATCAGCACGACATCTGCGGCCTCGATGGCGGCGTCGCTGCCCATGGCGCCCATCGCGATGCCGATGTCGGCGCGCGTCAGGACCGGGGCGTCGTTGATGCCGTCGCCGACGAAGGCCAGCTGCTCATGTTTGCCCTTGGCGGCAAGCAGCTTCTCCACCTGTTCGACCTTGTCGCCCGGGAGCAGCTCGCTGCGTATTTCGTCCACGCCAAGCTCCGCCGCGACGCTCTCGGCCACGCGCTTCGCGTCGCCCGTGAGCATGACGGTCTTCGCCACGCCGGCCTGCTTCAGCCGGGCGATGGCTTCCTTGGAATGCGGCTTCACCACGTCGGAGATGACGATGTGGCCCGCGTACTGGCCGTCGACGGCCATGTGGATGATCGTGCCGACGCAGTGGCAGTCGTGATACTCGATGCCGAGCTTCGCCATCAGCTTGCTGTTGCCCGCGGCGACGGTGTGCCCGTCGACCGTGGCGGTGATGCCGTGGCCGCTGATCTCCTCAATATTGGTGACGCGGCTGCGGTCGATCTCCTTGCCGTATGCCCTCTGGAGGCTCTTGCTGATCGGGTGCGACGACGCGCATTCGGCCAGCGCCGCGTATTCCAGAAGCTGCTCCTCGGCCAGCGGGCTGTGATGCACGGCCGTGACCTCGAAGACGCCCTGCGTCAGCGTGCCGGTCTTGTCAAAGACAACGACCCTGGCCTCGGACAGGGCCTCCAGATAGTTGGAGCCCTTGATCAGGATGCCCTCCTTGCTGGCTCCGCCGATGCCCGCGAAGAAGCTCAGCGGGATGCTGATGACGAGGGCACACGGGCAGCTGACAACGAGGAAGGAAAGGGCGCGATAGATCCAGTCCGTCCAGTTTGCGTCCAGCCCCGCGATCATGCGCCCGACGGGCGCGAGGATGGCCAGGGCCAGCGCCGCGATGCAGACGGCGGGCGTGTAGACCTTTGCAAAGCGGGAGATGAACGCCTCGGAGCGGGACTTGCGCGAGCTGGCGTTCTCAACAAGGTCGAGGATCTTCGAGACCGTGGACTCGCCGAATGCCTTCGTCGTCCGGATCTTCAGCACGCCGGACATGTCGATGCAGCCGCTGATGATCTCGTCGCCCGCGCGGACGTCGCGCGGCATGCTCTCGCCGGTCAGGGCGCTGGTGTTGAGGCTGGCGCTGCCCTCGACGATTACGCCGTCGAGCGGCACCTTTTCGCCCGGCTGGACGACGATGATGCTCCCGACCTCGACCTCGTCCGGGTCAACCTGCACAAGCTGCCCGTCACGCTCGATGTTGGCGTAGTCCGGACGAATGTCCATCAGGGCGGAGATGTTCCGGCGGCTCTTGCCGACGGCGTAGCTCTGGAACAGCTCGCCGATCTGGTAGAACAGCATGACCGCGATGCCCTCGACATAGTCGCCGCTCTTCGTCCAGATGGCCAGGCCGAATGCGCCGAGCGTCGCCAGCGCCATCAGGAAGTTTTCGTCGAACGCGCGGCCGTTGGCAATGCCTTTTCCGGCCTTTTTCAGGATGTCATAGCCGATGACGAGATACGCCGCCAGATAGGCGATCAGCTGCGGGATCCCGGTGATGGGGATGAATTTCAGCGCGATCAGCATCACCGCCGTGATCAGGATGCGGATCAGCATCTTTTTCTGTTTCTTTGTCATGGAAGGGGCCTCCCTTTATAAATTGGGAAAATCAATGCAAAACAAAAGGCAGTTCCGTATGAGATCAGTGCATCGCACGCGCAGCCAGCTTTTTCGTAAGGGTGTATCCGAAAACTGGCGACGGGACCAGCAGCGAGGAATTTTTGTGCCGCACAAGACATTTTTTGGCAGGAATACTGCCGTATTTCAACAAAAAATGACGCGGTGCAGCGCAAAAAGGCCCGCTGTCTGGGCGTGTTGAAAGTTTTCAGATACACCCACAGCAAATAAAAGCCACAGGGAATCCTGCCGGATTCCCGAGGATTTTTCTGCAGCATGGCGGAAAAGATGGGCATGTGCGGTGTGCTGAGATCAGACGGTGCTGCCGCAAAAATCACAATTCGATCTCACAGTCGGGCTCGACCTTTTTGCAGGCTTTGAGCACGGCTTTCATCGTCTTCTTCTCGTCCGCGCCCTCGGCGAATTCGACGATCATCTTCTGCGTCATGAAGTTGACGGTCGCGGAGGCGACGCCCTCGGTCTTGTTCGTGGCTTCTTCCATCAGGTTCGCGCAGTTCGCGCAGTCGACTTCGATCTGATATGTCTTTTTCATGGCGTTGACCTCCAGTTGAAATTTGAATTAAACGCTTGCTTAATCTTTACATCCGCAGTATACTGTCCTCAAACGGGAAAATCAAGCCTTTGAAGCCCCGTGCTTCCGAAAAGGCGAATGGAATTTCCAAAACGGATAAAGGAGGCTGACCAGATGGCAGGATTCGCGCTGCCGCACGACCACGGCGAGGGCGGCCACATCGAAGATCTGCACCGCGAGCTCATGAACGCGGCCCATTTTGCTGCGGCTTCGGAGATCTTCAAACAGCTCAGCGACCCGACGCGCGTGCGCATCTTCTGGCTGCTGAGCCACCGGGAAGAGTGCGTCATCAATCTGGCGGCCCTGCTCGAGATGTCGAGCCCCGCCGTCTCGCACCATCTCCGCTCCCTGACGGAGGGCGGTCTGCTCGTCAGCCGCCGCGATGGCAAGGAGGTCTATTATAAGGCCGCTGACACCGCCCAGATCCGGATGCTGCACGAGATCGTGGAACAGGTGATGGAGATCGCCTGTCCGGAGCGCACCGTCGATTTCCAGGCTTCCCAGGAGGCCATCATCCGCCACGTCCACGACGCGCTGACCGCCAATCTCTCCGAGCGCGTGACGATCGAGGACCTTTCGCACAAATATCTCATGAATACCACCACGCTCAAGCGCGTCTTCAAGCAGGTCTACGGCGAGACCATCGCCGCGCACATCAAAAAGCACCGCATGGAGGAGGCCGCCCGCCTCCTGACGGCCACGCAGGACGATGTCGCGGCCATCGCGCGCGCCGTCGGCTATGAGAGCCAGAGCCGCTTCACCGCGGCCTTCAAGGAGACCTACGGCGCCCTGCCGACCGAGTACCGCAAACACCGCGCGCTCAAATGATCCCCGCCGCAAACAGAATACCTGGCTGTACAAAACGCCCCGGTCCGAACCGGGGCGTTTCCCGATATTTTTATTGTTCGTAGAGCACGATCGCGGCGGTCTTCACCGCGCCGTCCGGCGCGTAGGATTCCATCGGATAGACATCCCGATACTGCTCCAACAGCGTTTCCAGCGTCTCCGCGTCGACCGGATAGACCCATCCGCCGTCGCTCAGCCTTCCATTGCTGTCCGCTAGTTCCGGGAGCGACGCGCAGTCCCAGATCGCGAGCACCGCGCAGGCGTTGTCCCGCGCATACTGCGCCGCGGTCTCCGACGTATGCTCGTCGGATTGCGTCTCGGGGAACAGCGTGTCCACGATCTCATGCAGCGACGCGCTGCTCTGGTTCCGGTTTGAAAATCCGGGCATCTCGATCAGGCCGAAGGACCCCAGCACGAACGCCGCGGCTGCCGCCGCGCCGATCACCGCCACGGGGACCCAGCGTTTTTTCTGCTGCCGTTTGGCCGCGTCCGCGCGGACCTCGCGCATCACCGCGTCGTGCAGTGCGCGCGGCGGCTCCAGCTGCGTCTCGGGCAGCATCGCGTCCACGTCCCGCAGCGTCTCATAGACCCGGCGGCAGTCCGCGCACTGCGCCAGATGGGCCTGCAGTTCCGCGTGCTCCGCTTCGCCGAGCATGCCGTCCAGCTCTGCGCTGAGCACTTCCAACGCCTTGTCACAGTTCATTTCGCAGCCACCTCGCCTTCCATGCATTCAGACGATGCACGGCGCGAAAGGTTCCCGCGTTCGAGAATTTTTTTCAGCTGATTCCGCGCGCGTGACAGCCGCGATTTCACGGTCCCGATCTGGATGTCCAGCACGTCCGCGATCTGCTCGTAGCTCATCTCATTTACGACCCGCAGCTGCAGAACCGCCCGGTGCTCCGGCAGCAGCTGCGCCATCGCCGCGGCGAGCGTCTCGTGCGTCAGCTTCAGCTCCACCTGCTCCTCCGGGAGCGGCTGCGCATCCGGCACGGCATAGGTCTGCTCCTCGCCGTCCGCGTCCTCAAACGTCAGCGGCACGGTCTGCTGCCGGCGCCGCTTGCGCAGAAAGTCGATGCAGATGTTGCTGCAAAGCCGGTAGAGCCACGTGGAAAACGCCGACGCGAACTGATACTGGTCCAGGCAGCGCCATGCCCGCAGGAACGTCTCCTGCGAGAGGTCCATCGCGTCGTCCGGGTCCCCTGCCATCCGATAGCAGAGATTGTAGACATTTTTCTGGTGTTCGAGCAGCAGCTGCTCAAAGGCGTCCGCGTCGCCGTGCTGCGCGCGGCGGATCAAAAGTTCATCCTGCAAGGTCCTCACCTCAAATCCCGCTTGATCCCGGCGGCAATGGCCGCGATGTCGTCCATCGTCGAGATCGAAGAAATTTTCTCTTTATAATATCCGCTGTACGGCACGCCGCGCAGATACCACGCGAAATGCTTCCGCGCCTCGAGACACGCGATGTGCTCGCCCTTGTCCTCCGCCGCGAGGACGAATTGCCGCAGCGCCGCATCCACGCGCTCCGAAAGGGGAGGCCGTTCCGGAATCTCTTCGCCGCGCAGCGCCGCTTCACACTGTGTAAACAGCCACGGATCGCCGAACGTCCCGCGCCCGAGCATAAACCCATCCGCGCCCGTGCGCTTCTGGCACTTCACGGCGTCTTCCGCCGAGAAGATGTCGCCGTTTGCAATGACCGGGATCGACACGGCCTCCTTCACGGCCCGGATCGCGTCCCAGTCGGCCACGCCGGAATAGAGCATCGTCTTTGTCCGCCCATGGACGGCCACGGCGGACGCCCCGGCAGCCTCCACCAGCTTCGCCAGCTCCGCCGCGTTGCAGCTGCCCTTATCCCAGCCCTTGCGCATCTTCACCGTCACCGGCACGTTGACTGCATTGACCACAGCCTCCACGATCCGCGCCGCCCGCTCCGGGTCACGCATGAGCGCGCTGCCGTCGCCGTTGTTCACGATCTTCGGCATCGGGCAGCCCATGTTGATGTCAATAAAGTCCGCGCCGGACAGTTCGCCGGCAAATGCCGCGGCCTCTGCCATCACGGAGGGCTCGTTTCCAAAAATTTGCGCGCCGCAGAAACCGCCCTTCGTCTTGCGCAGCAAACTCATGCTCTTTTTGTCGCGGTAGACCAGCGCGCGGGACGACACCATTTCCGTCACCGTCACCGCCGCGCCGAGCGTCTGACAGATGCAGCGGAACGCCCAGTCCGTCACGCCCGCCATCGGCGCGAGCCATGTATTTCCCTGTATGTCCAGTGTTCCGAGTTTCATAGAAGCCCACTTTCCCAATTTACTTCCATCCATTCTATCACGAACCCCGCCGGAACACAACAAAAACCGTGGCATCCCGGCCACGGTTTCAGAATTCTTCAGATTTTCCCTTTTCTCCCGTACTCCCGCCGCAGCGGATAAAGGCTCCCCTTGATCGCATCAAGGGGAGCTGTCTGCGCTTCGCGCAGACTGAGGGGATTAAGGCCAGAACTTTTGCTGTACTTCGTCCGCCTCTACAACAAAACGCTGAGGATCCAGCAGAGCCCCGTGACGCCCGCGCCGCCCAGCGCAAACAGCATCCGCGTCTTCCATTCTCCTGCGCGCCCCAGCTCCGGCGCGGCGGCGCGCCGCGCCTCGTCGAGCAGCATCTGATCCGTCACCGCACAGTTCTGCTCCATGCCGGGGCGGATCAGAAAGATCGCCTCGTCAAACAGCGCGCCGCCCTTCGCCCGCACGACGACCACACGCTGCGTGGTTCCCTTTACCATGGCAAACGCCCCCCTTCAGAGGAAGTTTGCCCCATCCACGCCACTTTATTCCGGGTGCACCCCCTGCTTCAGCACAAACCGGCTCCGCTCCGTCTCGATCAGGCCCTCCTCCTGCATCCGCGAGAGCTCGGCGGACATCGCGCTGCGCTCGACCGAGAGAAAATCGGCCAGCTGCTGCCGGTTGAACGGGATCGTGAATTCCGCCCGGCCCGTGCGCTGCGCCTGTTCGGACAGATAGGCCAGCAGCTTCTGCCGCGTCGAGCGCTGGGAGATGTAATCGAGCTTCTGCGCGAGGCCGCGGTTCTTCTCGGCCAGCAGCGTGAACAGATTTTCCGTCAGGCGGGCGTGGAATGCGCAGCTGTTCGTGCAGCGCGAGAGCACGCGCTCCACATCCATCCGCAGCACCGTGCAGTCCTCCACGGCCACCACATCGTTGCGCATCGTGCCGGAGCCCGGCATCGCATACGCCTCGGCGAAGATGTCGCCCGCCGCCAGCGACGCCAGCAGCGACCGGTTCCCCCAGAAATCCTCCTTCTGGATGTGCGCCGTTCCGCGCACGAGCAGCGCGAGCGCGCGGACCTCCTGGCCTGCGTGCAGGATGTAGGCCCCGCGCGGATACCGCCGCTCCACAGCCTGCAGACAGGACAGCATCGGCCGGATCTCCTCCGGCCGGATCCCGGCAAACAGCCTTGAATTTTCTAAAATTTTCAGATCATCCAAGATTTTCACGTCCTTTGTTGGAAATCCAACGGATTTATCGTTTTCATTTTACTATACTGTCCCCAGAAAGACAAGAACAAACCCAAAAGGAGGCGCTGTATGATGATCATGGAAGGTTGTCAGGGCAAGCCGCGCACACCGACGATCTCGGAAAAGATCTGCCCGAACTGCGGCAACCCCATTGAAATTTTTTCGACCGATACGCAGGTCGCCTGCGACAAATGCGGCTTTGTGGTCTACAACGATACGCTCAGCTGCGTCCAGTGGTGCAAATATGCCCGCAAATGCGTCGGCGACGAGATGTACGAACGGATGATGGAGATCGCGCGGCGGCAGAAGGAAGAGGCCGCCGCAGCCCGAAAAGCGAAACAGGAGGCACAACATGCGGAGAAGGATCATTGAAATTGATGAAGAGAAGTGCAATGGCTGCGGCCTCTGTGCCAAGGCCTGTCATGAAGGGGCCATCGGCATGGTCAACGGTAAAGCCAAACTGATGCACGAGCACTACTGCGACGGCCTGGGCGACTGTCTGCCCGCCTGTCCCACGGGCGCCATCCGCTTTGTCGAGCGCGAGGCCCCGGCCTATGACGAGGCCGCCGTGCAGGCCGCGAAGGCCGCCAAAGGTCAGGCCCACGCGGGCGGCTGTCCCGGTTCGCGGATGCGCACGATGCAGGAAAAGCCGGAGGCCCCGGCAGCGGCCGGCGATGTGCCGAGCCAGCTGCGGCAGTGGCCCGTGCAGATCAAGCTCGTCTCGCCCACCGCGCCGTATTTTGATGGGGCCGATCTGCTCATCGCGGCGGACTGCACCGCCTACGCCTACGGCAATTTCCACAGCGAATTCATGCGCGGCAAGGTCACGCTCATCGGCTGTCCGAAGCTCGACGCTGTGCAGTACGCGGAAAAGCTCGTCGAGATCTTCACCCGGAACGACATCCGCTCCATCACACTCACGCGCATGGAGGTGCCGTGCTGCGGCGGCATGGAGTTCTCCATCCGCACCGCGCTCGAGCAGGCCGGCAAACAGATCCCGTTCCGCACCGTCGTCCTCTCCATCGACGGCGCGATTCTGGAGGATCGCTGATCGCCCTTTGCGGCCAGCCCGCATTTTTGAAACCGTTCTTTTCTTTCTCCGCGGAGAAAGAAAAGAACGGTTTCAATCTTCCAAGAAAAGAAAGAGGGCTGTGCGAAATTTGAAGTACTCCCCGTGCCGCCATCGCGTCAGAAGAAGGCTGTTCCGTTCCGCTTCCACCGGAGCGGCGAAAGCTCCACATCCACAGCCGCCTTCTTCCTTCCCAAATTGTGACCGTTTCACTGGGTCACAATTTGGTTTTAGAGGGTTTCGCCGCGCCGCACGCGATCTTGATGATGGCGGGCAGGCGGCTGCTTGCGGATACGGCTTATAGGAGCATCCGTTCCTGTAAGCACGACGGTAAACGGATAGCAAAACGCCCATCCGCGGATGGGCGTTTTTTCACATTTCTCTTCTTCCTTCGAGGGCACGGACCAGCGTCACCTCGTCGGCGTATTCCAGCTGGCTGCCCACCGGGATGCCGTAGGCCAGCCGCGTCACGCGCAGCCCCATGGGCCGCAGCAGCCGCGAGAGATACATCGCCGTGGCCTCGCCCTCGGTGTCCGGGTTGGTGGCCATGATGACCTCCTCCACGCCGCCCTCCGCGATGCGCGCGAGCAGCTCGCGGATCTTCAGATCGTCGGGGCCGACATGGTTCAGCGGAGAGATGACACCGTGCAGCACGTGGTAGACGCCGTCATATTCCCGCGCGCGCTCCATCGCGATCACGTCCTTCGGCTCGGCCACGACGCAGAGGATGCTGTGGTCGCGCTCCGGGTCGGCGCAGATGGGACACGTTTCCTGGTCGGTCAGGTTCTGGCAGACCGGGCAGGGATGGATGCTGCGCCGCGCGTCGACGATCGCCTCGGCGAACGCCTCCGCGCCCTCCAGCGGCATCTCCAGCACGTGGAACGCCAGCCGCTGGGCCGACTTCATGCCCACGCCCGGCAGCCGCGCAAATTGCTCTGTCAGCCGCTCCAATGCGGCGGGAGACCCGCGCATCAGAACAGTCCGCCGAGGTTCAGCCCGCCGGTCAGCTTCGACATGCTCGCCGCCTGTTCGGCGTCGGCCTTGCGCAGCGCCTCGTTCGCCGCCGCGACGACCATATCTTGAAGCATCTCCACATCGTCGGGATCGACGGCCTCCGGGTCGATCGTGATGCGCAGCAGCTCGCGCTTCCCGTTCGCCACCGCCGTCACCACGCCGCCGCCCGCGGTCGCTTCATATTCCTTCGTCTCCATCTCCTGCTGCATCTTCAGAAGATCCTGCTGCATCTTCTGCGCCTGCTTCATCATCTGCATCTGGTTCATGCCGCCCAT
>CAJMLC010000053.1 GCA_905214155.1 uncultured bacterium
ATATCTTGAGCGCGGGAACATCGAGGTCGCGCCGCTGGCCTATATGCGCGGCCGCACGCTCGACGACAGCTTCATCATCTTGGACGAAGCGCAGAACACGACGCGCGAGCAGATGAAGATGTTCCTGACGCGCCTTGGCTTTGGCTCGAAAATCGTCATCACCGGCGACGTCACGCAGATCGACCTGCCGGGCGATAAGGTCAGCGGCCTGAAAGAGGCCATCCGCGTGCTCGACGGCGTGGAGGACATTCAGATCTGCAAGCTGACGGCCAGCGACGTCGTGCGACATGTGCTTGTGCAGCGGATCGTCGCCGCCTACGATGCCTACGAAAAAACGCGCCCGCCCGAGCAGCCGCGCAAATTTATAAAGAGGAATCCGAAATGAAACATTCCATTGTCATCACAAGTGAAAAGAAGGGCCTCGCCACGATCCCCGTCCGGCAGCACATCAAACGCTGCATCACGGCGGCGCTCGACGTGCAGGGCGTGGACGTTCCCTGCGAGATCAACGTCCTCGTCACCGACGACGCGGGCATCCGCGCCATCAACAAGGCGTACCGCGACATCGACCGCGCGACCGACGTGCTCTCGTTCCCGATGTTCGAATTGACGCCCGGCGAACTGCCCGAGGACTGGAGCGAATACCGTGATCCGGCGACGCATAAGGTCCCGCTTGGCGACATGGCCATCTCGCTCGAGCGCGCGAAGGCGCAGGCCGCCGAATTCGGCCACAGCGCGGAGCGCGAGGTCGGCTATCTGACGATCCACTCGGTGCTGCACCTGCTTGGCTATGACCACGTAGACGAGGGCCCGATGAAAAAACAGATGCGCGCGCGCGAAGAGGCCATCCTCGCCGAGGTCGAGCTGCCGCGCGCATAAGAAGGAGCATACGAATGAAAACGAAATCCGCCATGATCACGATCGCTGGCCGCCCGAACGTCGGCAAATCCACGCTGACAAACGCGCTTGTCGGCGAAAAAATCGCAATCGTTTCCCATAAGCCGCAGACGACGCGCAACCGCATCTGCGCCATTCTGAACCGCAAGGACACGCAGCTCGTCTTCATCGACACGCCGGGCTTCCATCGCCCGCGCACCAAACTCGGCGACTACATGGTCAATGTCGTCAAGGAATCCATCGTCGACGTCGATGCGATCTTGCTGATCGTCGAGCCGATCGCCAACGTCGGCGAGCAGGAGCTGGCCCTCATCGAGCAGTGCAAGGCCGCCGGGGCTCCGACCATCCTGGTCATCAACAAGATCGACACCGTGGAAAAAGAGGCGCTCCTGCCCGTGATCGCGGCCTACTCCGCCCACATGGACTTTGCCTCCGTCATCCCAATCAGCGCCAAGTGGCACGATGGGCTCGGCACACTGCTCGAAGAGTGCGAAAAGTACGCGCAGCCGGGGCCGCAGCTCTTCCCGGACGATGTTGTGACCGACATGCCTGAAAAGCAGGTCATGGCCGAGATCATCCGCGAAAAGCTGCTGTGGAACCTCGAGAAGGAGATCCCGCACGGCACCGCCGTCGAGATCACGAAGTTCTCCGAGCGCGACGACGGCATCATCGACATCGACGCGACGATCTACTGCGAAAAGCAGAGCCACAAAGGCATCATCATCGGCAAGCATGGGGAGATGCTGAAGAAGATCAGCTCCGCCGCCCGGGCCGACTGTGAACGCTTTATGGGCACAAAGGTCTATCTTCAGACCTGGGTGCGCGTGAAGGAGCACTGGCGCGACAGTGACTACCTGATCTCCAACTTCGGCTACAGCCGCGAGAGCTGATGGCGCATAACATTCTGGTCTGCGCGCTGCTCGCGATGGCCCCGGTGGTGGAGCTGCGCGGGGCGCTCCCGGCAGGGCTGGCCATGGGCATTCCGGCGCTGCCGCTCTATCTGCTCTGCGTCGTGTGCAATCTGATCCCCGTGCCATTCATCATTGTCTTCATCCGCCGGATCCTCAGCTGGATGGCGCGCCGCGGCGGAAGGCTGGGGAAGATCGCAGCCTTTGTCGAACGTCACGCGCACAAAAAGCTTGAAATCTACCGGAAATATGAGATGCTGGGCCTCTTCATCCTCGTCGCCATCCCCCTGCCAGGTACCGGCGCATGGACGGGCGCGCTCATCGCGGGTCTGCGTGATTTGCGGCTGCGGTATGCGCTTCCGGTCATCGGTGCAGGCGTCGCCGCGGCGGGGATCATCATGCTGGCCCTCAGCCACGGCGTCGCGGTAATCTTTTGATACAACAAAAAACGCATCCGTATCGATGATACGGATGCGTTTTTTTGATTCTCATAGAAATTTCACCATGATGCGCTCGTCGTGATATGTGCCGTCCTTCAGGCGGAATGCGCGCGGCGTACAGCCGAAGTCCTCAAATCCGAGCGAACGGTAGAGGTGGATGGCGCGCACATTGTCCGCGAACACGCCAAGCTCGATCTGCTCAAATCCGTTTTCCCGCGCCTGCGCGACCGCGATCTGGAGCATCGCGCGCCCAAGGCCGCAGCCGCAGTACGCCGCCTGGATCGATACGCCGAGGCTCGCGCGGTGCTGCATCTTGAAGTGTGCGCGAAAGCGCTGGATGCCGAGATCGCCGACGACGTTTCCGCCGTCAAAGGCCGTCACGGCAAAGTTCTGTGCATCCTCCGCCATTCCTTGCAGCCACGCGCCCAGCGCCGCCGTGTCCAGCGTACATTCCTCGGGATACCGCGCCATGAACGGCGTCTCGCCGGAGGTGACCACGCGGTGCGCCGCAAGCGAGGCCGCGTCCTTTGGCTCCGCGCTCCGGATGGCCAGCACGCGGCCATCCGGCAGGGGATAGGCCGTCTCTGCGATCCGCATCGGTCAGTCCCCGACGCCGGGGCCGATGACCTTGCCCACATGCCACAGCTGTGCTGCAGTCTTTGCCGCCTGCATACGCCCGTCATCGCCCTCAAACGCGGTATATGCCGTATGCGCCCCGCAGTCCGGGCATTCCACATACACGCACCAGCCGTTTTCCTCCTGCATCACACCGGGGCCGCCGCAGAACGGGCAGTCCTCCAGCTCGATTTCATAGATCGGATCCATCATCCGCTGCCTCCTTCACTTACGCCGCATCGGCGGCGCACACAGTTTTTACAGTGTACCACACTTTTCCGCAACTTACAACTGCGTCTTTTGCGCAGTACAGTTCAGTTCGGCCATTTTACCAAAACTGCTTTCTTTCCGGAACGGTTTTGCAAGCAGATAAACAAAATTTTTCATAATTCTCTGTACGGCGGACGTTCGTTTTTTTGCAATTCTAGTGTTTATATCGTTAAATTATCATTGATTATATTCATAGATCATCATATTTCGCGCTTTTTAGGTAATTAAACAGGAGCAAAAACTTCACAAAAACAAGAAATTTGGAATTGACAGACGGACAGAAAACGGATATGATTGTTAATATTAATTTTACAAACTTGCAAATGGGAGGTTCATGGTGTGGCTCGGTATGTGATCAAGCGCATCCTGCTTGCGCTTTTGACGATTTTTATCATCTGTGCGCTCACGTTCTTTCTGATGCACGCAGTGCCCGGCGGCCCGTTCAACCGCGAAAAGGCGCTCGACGCGGCGACCATTCAGGCGCTGGAGGAGCGGTACGGATTGAATCGGCCGGTCGGGGAGCAGTTCCTGTCCTATATGAAAAATGTCCTGAAGGGCGACTTCGGAGTCTCGCTGAAGAACGGGCGCAATATCACGGACATCTTCAAGGATTCGTTCCCGATCTCGGCCAAGCTCGGCCTGATGGCTATCGCGGTGGCGCTGGTGTGCGGCGTGATCTTCGGCTCGCTCGCAGCGCTGATGCGCAATAAGCTGCCGGACCGGATCATCGTCTTCTTCTCAACGCTCTTTACCGCCGTGCCGAGCTTCGTGCTGGCGACGCTGCTTTTGCTGGTGTTCGCCATCAAGCTCGGCTGGGTCCCGGTCTGGAGCACGACCGACGTCCACTATACGCTCCCGGTCATCGCGCTTGCGGCCTATCCGATGGCCTATACCACGCGCCTGGCGAAGACGAGCATGCTCGACGCGCTCAGCCAGGACTATATCCGCACGGCCAAGGCCAAGGGCGTCCGCCGCTGGAAGATCATCTTCAAGCACGCGCTGCGCAATTCGCTCGTCCCGGTCATCACCTACGCCGGCCCGCAGATCGCCTACATCATCACCGGCTCGATGGTCGTCGAGACCATCTTTACCGTCGGCGGCATCGGCAGCAAATTCGTCAGCGCCATCACCAACCGCGACTATACGCTCATCATGGGCACGACGATCTTCCTCGCGACGCTCATGGTGATGGCCACGCTGATCTGCGATCTGCTCTACAAGGTCGTCGACCCGCGCATCAAATACGAGTAAAGGAGGGCGCATCGTGGACAAGCAATATGATCCGAACGTGACGCCGAAAAAGCAAGTCTTCAGCGCCCAGATCGACCTGAAGAAATTCGAAAAGGCGACCGAAGAGGAAAAGAAGCAGCAGGACGTCATGAGCGAGAGCACCACGTTCTTCCGCGACGGCATGCGCAAGCTGATGAAAAATCCGCTGGCCGTGCTCAGTCTTGTGCTCCTTGCCGTCATCCTCATCACCATCATCGTCGCGCCGATGATCGTTCCTTATAAATATGAGGAGATCATGTCCATCAACGGCAAGCGCGACAAGGGCGCGAAAAATCTCGCTCCGTTTACCTACAGCAAGATGGAACAGCAGTACATCGACCAGGGCGGCACGCGCTTCCCGCACATCTTCGGCACCGACGAACAGTGCCGCGACTATTTCATCCGCGTCGTCTACGGCACGCGCGTCTCGCTGAGCATCGGCGTGTTTGCGAGCCTCATCGTGCTCATCATCGGCATGATCTACGGCAGTATCTCCGGCTACGTCGGCGGACGGACCGACCTGATCATGATGCGCATCGTCGACATCATCTATTCTCTGCCGGATATGCTGGTCATCATCCTCATCTCCGTCGTGCTCGATCAGGTGCTCGACCTGACCGGCTCGCCGCTGGCAAAGCTCGGCACGAACATGGTCTCCATCTTTATTGTCTTCGGTCTGCTCTACTGGGTCGGCATGGCGCGATTGATCCGCGGCCAGATCCTCTCCATCAAGCAGAACGAGTACATCCTCGCCGCCCGCGCCATCGGCGCGAAGCCCGGCCGTATCATCAAGCGGCACATCCTGCCGAACTGTCTTTCGGTCATCATC
Organism: uncultured bacterium; assembly: GCA_905214155.1. Classification (GTDB taxonomy): domain Bacteria; phylum Bacillota; class Clostridia; order Oscillospirales; family Oscillospiraceae; genus CAG-170. Next base: position 5,229 of record CAJMLC010000053.1, read on the forward strand.
ATCTCCGCGGCCCTGCAGGTGCCGTCCGCCATCTTCACCGAGAGCTACCTGAGCTTCCTCGGCCTGGGCGTCCGCGCGCCGATGCCGTCGCTCGGCTCGCTGGCGAACGCCGCGCGCGAGGGCCTGCAGAGCTATCCGTATAAGCTGGTGTTCCCGGCGCTGACGATCTGCCTGATCGTGCTGAGCCTCAACCTGCTCGGCGACGGCCTGCGGGATGCCTTTGACCCGAAGCTGAAGAGGTGATCGATATGAGTGAACATCTTCTGAGCGTGCAGGATCTGCACACCTCCTTCTTTACCGATTCCGGCGAGGTCCACGCCGTCAACGGCGTGTCGTTCAATCTCGACCCTGGCGAAGTGCTCGGCATCGTGGGCGAATCCGGCTCCGGCAAGAGCGTGACGGCCTATTCCATCATGCAGATCCTGGCCGATACCGGCCGGATCACCTCCGGACACATTCTCTACAAAGGGCAGGATCTCACGACATGGGACGCCCGGCAGATGAGCGGATTCCGCGGCAAGTGCTGTTCCATCGTCTTCCAGGATCCAATGACGAGCCTCAATCCCGTCTTTACCATCGGCAGCCAGCTGCGCGAGGCCATCGAGCTGCACACGAGCCACAAGGGCAAGGCGTCTCTCGCCCGTGCGATCGAAATGCTGGAGCTTGTCGGCATCAACGAGCCGCAGAAGCGCGTCAAGCAGTATCCGCATGAACTCTCCGGCGGTATGCGCCAGCGCGTCATGATCGCAATGGCCCTCGCCTGCGAACCGGACATCCTGATCGCCGACGAGCCGACCACCGCCCTCGACGTCACCATCCAAGCCCAGATCCTTGAGCTGATGCAGAGTCTGCAGAAAAAGATGGGCATGGCGGTCATCCTCGTCACGCACGACCTCGGCGTCATTGCCGATATGTGCGACAACATCATCGTCATGTACGGCGGCCATATCTGCGAGCGCGGCACCGCCGATGAGATCTTCTACAATCCGCGTCATGAGTATACCAAGGGCCTGCTCCGCTCCATCCCGAATGTCAACAACATGAAGGAGAAGCTCATCCCCATCGCCGGTACGCCCATCAACGTACTCAATCTGCCGAAGGGCTGCGCGTTCTGTGCGCGCTGCGACGAGGCGATGAAAATCTGCCTCGAGGAGCAGCCCGAAGAGCTGACCATCAACGACAACCATAAGGCGTCCTGCTGGATGAACGTCCGCCGGATGCTTGAAGAGGAAGGAGGCGGCACACAATGAGCAGCGAACTTCTGCGCGTGGAGCATCTCAAGCAGTATTTCCCGGTCAAGACCGGCTTCGGCAAGACCGTTCCGCTCAAGGCCGTCGACGATGTCTCCTTCTCCATCAACGAGGGCGAGACGCTCGGCCTCGTTGGTGAATCCGGCTGCGGCAAAACGACCGTCGGCCGCTCGCTCATGCAGCTCTACGTGCCGACCGCCGGGCGCATCACGTTTGGCGGCGACGTCCTGTTCGACAGCGGCGAGCGCTATGACGAGGCAGGGAAGCCCCTGCTCGATGTCTCCGGCAAACCCATCCGCGAAAAGCGCATCCATGTCAACATGCTGCCGTACCGCAAGCAGATGCAGATGGTCTTCCAGGATCCCTATTCCTCGCTCGACCCGCGCATGACCGTCGAGGACATCATCGGCGAGCCGCTGGATGTCCATCATCTCTACAGCAACAAAAAAGAGCGCCGGGAAAAGATCCTCGAACTCATGAACTATGTCGGCCTGAACGCCGAGCATGCCCGCCGCTACGCCCATGAGTTTTCCGGCGGCCAGCGGCAGCGCATTGGCATCGCCCGCGCCCTCGCGGTCGACCCGAAGTTCATCGTCTGCGACGAGCCGGTCTCTGCGCTCGACGTGTCGATTCAGGCGCAGGTCATCAACATGTTCGAAGAGCTGCAGGAGAAGCTCGGCGTGGCGTATCTGTTCATTGCGCACGATCTGCTCGTCGTCCATCACATCTCGAAGCGCATCGCCGTCATGTATCTCGGCAAGATGGTCGAGATTGCGGACGCGGACGACCTGAACGAGAACCCCATCCATCCGTATACCGAGTCGCTGTTCTCCGCCGTCCCCATCCCGGATCCGAAGATCGCACGCGAACGGCAGCGCATCGTCCTCACCGGCGACGTGCCGAGTCCGCTCAATATGCCGACCGGCTGCCCGTTCCGCACGCGCTGCCGCTACGCCACAGAGCAGTGCGCGGCAGAATGCCCCGCGCTCACCGATCGCGGCCATGGCCACCTTGTTGCCTGTTGGAACAAATAATTCTTAATTTTTCCCTTCATTTTTTGACGCTCTGACGATTGACGGCGCGGCGGCGTCGTGCTATTCTATCGTCAAACATGCAAGACTTTCTCAGTTTCTTGCAAAAAATGTCGTTTTACGGACGGAACAACCGAATATCATGACAGGCGCGCCTGTCATGTCCGCTTTCCTTTCGGAAAGCGGGGCGGCCGCTTCGTGCCGGAACAAATATTAAAGGAGGAAAACACAAAATGAAAAGAAGCATTGCTCTGCTCCTTGCGCTCGTGATGCTGCTCAGCCTTGCCGCCTGTGCCGGTAAGAGCAACAGCGACAGCACGACTCCCAGCACGTCCACTGAGACCAATGGCACGACTGAGAGCACCGACACCGCTGATACCAGCAGTGATGAGGTTCCCGATGCCGCTTCGCTCGTCAGCGACGCGTTCATCGACCCGATCAATGACTGGGATCAGTACAACACCATGATCGATGAGATCAAGGCCGAGACCGACTTTGCCAAGCGCACCGAGCTGATGCACGAGGCCGAGGACGTCCTGATGAGCAACTACTGCATCATCCCGCTCTACTACTACAACGACATCTACATGCTCAAGGATTATGTCGAAGGCATGTACGCCAACCTGTTCGGCACGAAGTTCTTCCAGAACGTCCACATGACCAACGGTTCCACGACGCTCCGCCTGAACCTCGCCTCTGAGCCCGACTTCCTGGATCCGGCACTCAACAGCTCCGTTGACGGCGCCTGCCTCGCGGCGGCTTCCTTCTCCGGCCTGTACACCTACAACGCCGAAGGCCACACCGAGCCTGCCTGCGCCACCGGCTACACCGTCAGCGAAGACGGCCTGCACTTCGTCGTCACCCTGCGTGAGGGCCTGAAGTGGTCCGACGGCAGCGACCTGACCGCCGCTGACTTCGAGTACTCCTGGAAGCGCGCCGCTTCCGAAGCGACCGCGGCCGACTATGGCTACATGTTCGCCGGCTTCGAGGGCTATCCCGATGATCTGGCTGTCACCGCCACCGACGACACCACCCTCGAGTTCACTCTGACCGCGCCCTGCGCGTACATGGAAGACCTCATGGCGTTCCCGACCTTCTACCCAGTGAAGCAGTCCGCTGTTGAAGCGGCTGACGGCTGGGAGACTTCGCCCGGTGCCTGGTGCCAGAACGCTGGCTTTGTCAGCAACGGCCCGTTCGTCTGCACCGAATGGAACCATGACACCTCCATGACCTATGAAAAGAACCCGTACTGGTATGGCGCTGACGACGTCGAGCTCGAGAAGATGGAGTTCATGCTCTCTGCTGATGACACCGCGATCTACGCCGCTTACAACTCCGGCGACGTCGACATGATCGACACCGTCCCGAACGACGAGATCCAGTCCCTGCTGAGCAACCCCGAGTTCCATATTGTCGACAACCTCGGCACCTACTACGCTGCCTTCAACGCCAACAGCTCCATCTTCGAGGGCAAGACCCCGGAGCAGGCTGCCTGCATGCGCAAGGCCATGAACATCCTGATCGACCGTGAGTACATCTGCGAGAACGTCGGTCAGACCGGCCAGATCGCTGCGAACGCCTTCATCCCGTACGGCATGGCCGACGGCAACGGCGGTGTCTTCAAGACCGAAGTGTCCGAGCAGGGCTACTTTGATCCGTACGGCATCAACAACGACTACGAAGGCACTCTGGAAGAGGCCCGCACACTGCTGAAGGCCGCCGGCTACAAGTTCGACGACAACGGCATGCTCTCCTCCGAGACCCCGATCTCCATCGAGTACCTGACCAACGACGGCACCAACCACATCGCTGTCGCCGAGGCCATGCAGCAGGACTTCGCCGCCCTCGGCATCGAAGTGACCATTCAGTCTCAGGACTGGAACGTCTTCCTGCAGGAGCGCAAGAACGGCAACTATGACTTCTGCCGTGAAGGCTGGCTCGCCGACTTCAACGACCCGATCAACATGCTCGAGATGTGGATCACCACCTCCGGCAACAACGACTGCCAGTTCGGCCGCACCGCCGAGTACTACGCTGCGCAGAACGGCTAATCCCCAAATCAAAACGGTGTCTCCTTCGGGAGACACCGTTTTTGTATGAAAAAGTCCCGGACGCGAGACTGCATCCGGGACTTAATTTATGTTCTTCCAAACATCGGCCCTTCGTCGCCCTGTCCACAGGGAACGAAGCCGCACTTTTGCAGCGCGCGCTGTGAGATCGCGTTGCTCGGCTCGGTCTGCGCGAGCACGCGGCGCCATTCAGAGCCGCGCCGATGCGATCCGAATGTCCGTCATACGCGCGCCTCTGCGAAGCTGTGCACAAGATCGACCAGCACATCGGTCATCAGCCCGAGGCTCTCCACCGGGATCCACTCGCGGACGCCGTGGTAGTTGTAGCCGCCGGTCGGCAGATTCGGGCAGGGGAGACCGTCCCAGCTCAGCCGCGCACCGTCCGTGCCGCCGCGGATCGGGACACAGCGCATCTCCACACCGTTCTTTGCGAACGCGGCGCGTGCATGCTCAATCAGCTCCGGATGTGGGTCGATCTTTTCCTTCATGTTGTAATAGCTGTCGCGGATCACGGCTTTTGCCGTGCCGGGGCCATATTCTGCGTTGATCTTCGCGGCACATTCCGCGAACAGCGCCTTTTTGGCTTCAAACTTTGCCCGGTCGTGGTCACGGATGATATAGCGCAGCCGCGCCTCGGTCACGCAGCCGGACATATCATGCAGATGGAAAAAACCCTCGTAGCCCTCCGTTCGCTCCGGCACTTCATCCGTGGGCAGCATCGCGGCAAATTCCATTGCGACCGCCGCCGCGTTCACCATCACGTCCTTCGCGCTGCCCGGATGGACGCCGACGCCATGCACGGTCAGCACGGCGTCCGCCGCGTTGAAGTTCTCATACTCAAATTCGTCGATCGCCCCGCCGTCGACCGTGTAGCCGAGGTCGCAGCCAAGGCTTTCCACGTCCAGCCCGTCTACGCCGTTGCCGATCTCCTCGTCCGTCGTGAAGATGATGCGCAGTTCGCCGTGGGCCGCGCCGGAGGCGATCAGCTGTTCGACGGCCGCCATGATCTCGGCGACGCCCGCTTTGTCGTCCGCGCCGAGCAGCGTGGTCCCGTCGGTGACGATCAGCTCTTTGCCGATGAACTGCGAAATGCCAGGGCAGAGAGCTTCGGTCAGAGAGACGGTGTCGTTCAGCTTCAGCTCGCCGCCTTCATAGCGGACGATGCGGGGCTTGACGTGTTCGCCCGGCGCGTCCGGCGCGGTGTCCATGTGGGCGATCAGCGCCAGCACCGGCGCGTTTGCCGCGTCCTTTGCCGGGAGCGTCGCAAGTACATTCCCGGCGGCATCCATCCGGATATTCACCAGCCCAAGCTCGTCCAGCTCCTTCATCAAAAGCCGCCCAAGATCCTTCTGCCGCTCCGTCGAGGGCGACGTGCCGGTCGAATCGTCCGACGTCGTATAGTAGGTCACATACCGCAGAAAGCGTTCCTTTGCATCCATGCACTGTTCCTCCTCTGAACTGTTTTCCTTATCATAGCACGAAATTTCCGTCGTTGCAATCCTGCCTGTATTCCGCCCATAAGAAT
>CAJMLC010000054.1 GCA_905214155.1 uncultured bacterium
TCAAGTTCAGAAAACTGGACGGTCAGCGGGGCGAAAAGACTTTTTCGACACGCTGGGCGTGCGGCCATTGGCCGCACGCTTTCTTTTTCAAAATCGTTCTGTATTTAGGATCGAAGTACAGTTGTGTCTGCAGGTGTGGGGAGGAGGGCGGTGCGATGGCGGGCGTAATAGGTGAAGCCGGTCAGGTCGGCCAAGGCCCAGCCGATGGGGATGGCGAGCCAGATGCCGACCTCGCCGACCGGCCCGGCCAGAAGGTACGCCAGCACGACGCGCACGCCGAGCGAAATGACCGTGAGGACGACGCTCATGCCGGGGCGCTTGACCGCGCGATAGAATCCGTAGAGCAGAAACAGGCAGCCGATGCCGACGTAGCATGCGCCCTCGATGCGCAGATAGCGGACGCCTGCGGCGAGCACCTCTGTCTCCCCAGCCTGCACAAAAATGCGCATCAGCGGCGCGGCAAAGATACAGACCAGGATCGAAAGGAGCACGGAAAAGAGCGAACTGACGAGCACCGCTTGGCGGAAGCCGTGGCGGAGGCGGTCCTGCTGCCCGGCACCGTAGTTCTGGGCGATAAATGTGGAAAAGGCGTTGCCGAAATCCTGCACGGGCAGGTAGGCGAACGTATCGATCTTGACGGCGGCGGCAAAGGCCGCCATCGTGATGGAGCCGAAACTGTCGACGAGGCGCTGGATGAGCAGGATGCCAAAGTTCATGGTGGACTGCTGCGCGCACGTGAGCAGGGACATATCGAGAATTTCGCGGAGCATGCTGCGGTCGAACCGGAGCTCGGCCCTTCCCGGCAGCAGCTCGCGGCAGCGCAGGCGCGTATAGACCCAGAGGCCGAGGCCGGAGACGTATTGTGCAAGGACCGTCGCGGCGGCAGCCCCGGCGATGCCCCAGCGGAAGACCAGCACGAAGAGCAGGTCCAGCCCGATGTTCAGTAGGGCGGCGACGCCGAGGAACCAGAGCGGCGCAACCGAATTGCCCGCCGCGCGCAGCAGACAGGCGAAGAAATTATAGAGCGACGAGGCGATCAGGCCCGCGAAGATGATGACGAGGTATTCGCGCATCTGGCCGTACAGCTCCGCCGGGATCTGCAGGAAGCGGAGGATGGGGTCGAGAAACGCATAGACCGCGATGTTCAACGCAATCGTCACGGAGACGATCAGCCCGAACGCATGGGCCACCGCGCGGCGGAGCCGCGCCTCGTCCTTCTGCCCCAGCGCAATGGAAAACAGCGCGCCCGCGCCCATCGAGAGGCCGAGGAAGATCGACGTCAAAAACGTCATCAGCGCATAGGCCGAGCCGACGGCGGCAAGCGCGTTTTTGCCGAGGGCCTGTCCGACGATCAGCGTGTCGGCGATATTATAAAACTGCTGCAAGAGGTTGCCCGCGATCATCGGCAGGGCAAAGCGCAGCAGCCCTTTTGTGATGCTGCCCTTGGTCAGGTCTCGATACATGATGTGTTCCTACCTTACTTTCCCGCGCACGGCCGTCGACCGGCGTGGATCGTTCTGACCGCATTATACGATATCGTTCGCCAAAACGCAAACGCCCCCGGAGCAGCCGCTCCGGGGGCGTAATACATTGTCCGCTCAGATCAATCCCTGGATCAGGATGATGAGGATGAGGATCGGGAGGATCCACTGGAAATAGAGCTTGAGCTTGGGCGAGAATTTCAGGCCCGTGCCGCGGTTGGCCTCGGCGAGGTATTTGTCGAAGCCCCAGCCCCACTTCGTCACGCAGAACAGCAGGTAGACCAGCGAGCCGATCGGGAGCAGGAGGCTGCTGACGAGGAAGTCCTCGGTGTCGAGGATGTCGCGCCCGCCGATCAGATGGACGTTCGCCCAGAGGTTGTAGCCAAAGACGCACGGCAGGCTCAGCACGAGGAGGAGCAGCCCGTTGATGACCGTGGCCTTCTTCCGGCTCCAGCCGAAGGTGTCCATGCAGATGGCGAGGATGTTTTCAAACACAGCCAGCACCGTGGACAGGCTGGCAAAGATCATGAACAGGAAGAACAGCGTCCCCCAGAAGCGGCCGCCCGCCATGTTGACGAACACATTCGGCAGCGTCTGGAAGATCAATGCCGGGCCGCTCTCCGTCTCAATGCCGAAGGAGAAGCAGGCCGGGAAGATGATGACGCCGGCCATCAGGGCGACGAACGTGTCTAGCGCGCAGATGCGCACGGCCTCGCCGGGCAGCGTGTGCGAATCCGACATATAGCTGCCGAAGATCTCCATCGCGGCGATGCCGAGGCTGAGCGTGAAGAACGCCTGGTTCATCGCCGCGGCGATGATCGTGCCAAGCCCATTTTTCCGGATGGAGTCCATCGACGGCAGCAGATAGAACTTCATGCCCTCCGCCGCACCGGGGAGTGTCAGGCTGTGGACAGCCAGCACGACGATCAGCGCGAGCAGCGCGATCATCATGACCTTGCTGACGCGCTCGAGGCCGTTCTGCAATCCGAACGAGCAGATGAGGAAGCCCGCGACGACGACCAGCTCCGTCCAGAGGACCATTTCACCAGGGTTCGAGAGCATCGCGCCGAATTCACCGCTGACGGACTCGGTGTCCATCCCGGCGTGGAACGCGCCGGTGAGGAATTTGCCGAAATAGTTGACCATCCAGCCGGTGACGGTGGTGTAGTACATCATGAGCAGGAAGCAGCCGATCAGGCAGAACCAGCCGTGGATGTGCCATTTCTGGCCGGGCTTTTCGAGATTTTTGTACGCCAATACGGCGCTCTTTTTGCCCGCGCGGCCCACGGCCAGCTCCATCGTCAGCACCGGCACGCCCATGACGAGCAGGCAAATCAGATAGATGAGGACGAAAAAGCCGCCGCCGTTTTCGCCGGTGACATACGGGAAGCGCCAGACGTTGCCGATGCCGATGGCGCAGCCGGCGCTGACGAGCAGAAATCCCAATCGGGAACGAAATGATTCACGCTGCATATTCGATACCTGACTTTTCTCTTTCTTTGCGCAGACGCGCGGGATTTATTGTAACGGATTTCCATCCAATTTGCAAGCCCTTTTCTCGCGTCAGCTGACAAGGGCAGGCACGGTTTTTCGTCGGGCAAAACAACGACTGGCTTTGTTATCCTCGTCGATGGGCGTCAGCCTCGGCCCAAAGGAACGGGCCTCGGCAGACCTGACGGTATGATGTCAGGCCAGCCCAGCTTCCTCGTCTGCCGTGCCAGCCGCCGTTTATCCTCCGTGAAAAACTCCGAAGGACTTGCCGGCCGGGCTGGGGCGTCGTCTGCAAGGCAGAGGACGCAGGCTTGCTGTCGCAAGTCAAGGACGATCACGCGGCAGACGGCGGTTCAGCCCAGCCCGCAAGCGTGTGGGCCCTTGTCAACTGACGCTACAGTAAACAAATAAAAATACGGTGCAGGCTCATTTTACTCGCGCTTTCAGAAAGAAGGACCAAAAGGCCCCCTCTTGATAGAGGGGGCCTTTTTCAGGTTTCGTCGATATGGCGCTGGATGCGGTTGATGATCATTTCGAGCGCGATGAGATTTTTGCCGCCCTCGGGGACGATGAGGTTCGCGCTGCGTTTACTCGGTTCAACGAACTGTTCATACATGGGTTTGACCGTGCTCATGTACTGTTCAATGACCGAGTCGATCGTGCGGCCGCGCTTTTTCACGTCGCGCCGGATGCGGCGGCAGAGGCGCACGTCGGCGTCGGCGTCGACGAAGATGCGGATGTCCATCTCGTCGCAGAGCGCGCGGCTCGCGAAGATGAGGATGCCCTCGACGACGATGACCTTCCGCGCCTCGACGTGCAGCACCTCGCTCGAGCGGTTGTGGACCGTATAGTCATACGTCGGGCAGTCGATGGCATGGCCGGCCTTGAGCGCCCGGAGATGGCCGATCATGAGGTCGGTATCGAACGCGTCCGGGTGGTCGTAGTTGAGCCTGGTGCGCTCTTCATACGTCAGGTCGTCATGCCGCTTATAATAGTTGTCGTGGCTAAGGACGCTGATGTTGTCCCCAAACCGGTTGATGAGCGCCTTGACCAGCGTCGTCTTGCCGCTGCCGGTGCCGCCCGCGATTCCAATTACGATCACATCTGCCATATCCCGTGGTTCTCCTTTTTTATCTGACAATGCCGAGGATGAGCGGCTGCTTTTCGGGTGCGGTATCCGACCATTGCAGCGCGCCGAGGAACGCGGACTCCGCCGCCGGAACGGACTCGGCCCGGTTCGTATGCAGCACGGCGAGGACCTCGCCGGCCTCCACGCGCTCACCGGTCTTCTTTTTCAGGACGACACCCGCCGCGAAGTCGATCACGTCTTCCTTCGTCTGGCGGCCTGCGCCGAGCAGGGCGGACGTCTCGCCGATCTTCTGCGCGTCCATGTGGGCAAGATAGCCGCCGCGCGGCGCGAGGATCTCATGTTGGATCGCGGCCTGCGGGAGCTTCGACGTGTCGTCAAGGACGGCGGGATCGCCGCCCTGCGCCGCGACCCAGCGCTTCATCTGCTCGAAGGCCCGGCCGGAGGCGATGGCCTCTTTGACCTGCGCGCGCGCCGCCTCCTCGTCCCAGCCGTTGCAGAGCATGAGCATGTTGGAGGCGAGCACGGTGCAGACCTCCTGCAGGTCGGGGCAGCCCTCGCCACGGAGGATCTCGACGGCCTCTTCGACCTCGAGCGCGTTGCCGATCCGGTGTCCGAGCGGGACGTCCATGTTCGTGAGGACGGCGGTCACGTTCCGGCCGCAGGCCTTGCCGATGGTCACCATGTGCTCGGCGAGCTCGCGTCCGGCGTCCAGCGTCTTCATGAACGCGCCGGAGCCGACCTTGACGTCGAGCACGATCGAATGTGACCCGGCAGCGAGCTTTTTGGACATGATGGACGATGTGATGAGCGGGAGGGAGTCGACCGTGGCGGTCACGTCGCGCAGGGCATAGAGCTTTTTATCGGCGGGCGTGAGGTTGCCGCTCTGGCCGATGACGGCCACGCCGACCTGCTCGACCTGATGCAGGAATTCGTCGACGGTCAGGGTCGTTTTGTAGCCGGGGATGGATTCCAGCTTGTCGACGGTGCCGCCCGTGTGGCCGAGGCCGCGGCCGGACATCTTTGCCATCTTTCCGCCGAGGCAGGAGACGATCGGCGCGAGGATGAGCGTCGTCTTGTCGCCGACGCCGCCGGTCGAGTGTTTGTCGACGGATTTGTCGCCGAAGCGGGAGAGGTCGATGGTGTCGCCGGAGCGCATCATCGCGTCGGTCAGCACGGCGGTCTCATGGTCGGTCATGCCCTTGAAGAACACGGCCATCGCAAACGCGGACATCTGATAGTCCGGGATCGAGCCGTTCGTGAAGCCGTCAATGACGAAGCGGATCTCCTCGTCCGTCAGGGCGAGGCCGTCGCGCTTTTTTTCGATCAAATCTACCATTCGCATGGAAAAGAACTCCTTTCGAAGCCATACGTTTTATGTTTGCCGGGGGGCCATTTGGCACCCCACCTGCAATTTTTACCGCACCTTGTAGGGGCCGATGCCTTCATCGGCCCACTTCTGCGATTATGCATCGCACTACCGTTTTTTTGAATGTAGGGGCGGACGACTCTGTCCGCCCGGCAAACGGCACCGCCGAAAAGAGAAACGCTTCGGCGAGATCGTAGTGCAGTAAGGGCCTTTAGGTTTTGGCCGCTGCGGCGGGGATTCTCCCCCAGTCGCCTTCGGCGACAGCCCCCTCTTGGCAGAGGGGGCCTTCGGGCGGACAGAGTCGTCCGCCCCTACAACCGCTGCGGCGGGGATGCGGGCGACCAATGGTCGCCCCCACGTTCAGAATCGAAGTGCGATAGAATTCGCTGTGGCAGAACCTCCGGGAAAAGCCGCCATGGGAAAGGCGGGGCCTTTCCCATGGGCGTCATTTATCGTTGTCCCTTGTCGTAGGGGATGCCCTCGGCCTTCGGCGCGCGGGAGCGCTTCGACGTGAAGGCCAGCACGATCAGCGAGATGATGTACGGCATCATGTTGTAGACCGGGCCGGGGATGTTCAGCGCCTTGAGGAAGTCGAAGCCGACATAGACGTTCGACAGCGCGCGGAACAAGCCGAACAGCAGCGCCGCCAGCGCGATGCGCCACGGCTTCCACTGGCCGAAGATCATGACGGCGAGCGCCAGGAAGCCGAAGCCCGCGACGCCGTTTTCAAACCGCCACTCGGACACGCCCGCGAGGATGTAGCAGATGCCGCCGAGGCCGCCGAGCATGCCGGAAATGAGCACGCCCGCCCAGCGCATCTTATAGACGTTGATGCCGACGGAGTCCGCCGCCTGCGGATGTTCGCCGCAGGCCATCAGGCGCAGGCCGAAGCGCGTCTTATAGAGTGTAACCCACGCAAAAATGATGGCGATAAACGCGATGAGCATGAACCAGTTGAACTCGAATTTGCCGATGTTGACGATGAAGGCCGTCTTCGGCGTGGCATACTGGATGGCGGAGGAGACGTCGTCGGGGTTGGCCGCGGTGTTGATGGCCTTGACGATGACGGTCGCCCCGGCGGTGCCGAGCAGGTTCATCGCGGTGCCGACGAGGGTCTGGTCGGCCTTGAAGTTGATGCTGGCGACGCCGAGCAGCGTCGAATACACGACGCCGAACAGGACGGAGCCCAGCAGCACGAGCAGCACGAGCGCTGCGCCGGAGACCGAATCACCGAAGTAGCGCATCACGAGTGCACCGCCCAGCGCGCCGAGGACCATGATGCCCTCGAGGCCGAGGTTGATGACGCCGGAATGCTCTGCAAAGCAGCCGCCGAGCGCCACGAGGATCAGGACGGACGAGAAGATCAGCGTATATTGCAGCAGAAGGACCATTACGCCTCGCCTCCTTTCTCCGTTTGGGCCGCTTTTTTGGCCTTACGTTCCTCATGCAGGAAGATCCAGCGGTTCATCGCCGTCTTCAGGAACAGGACGAACGCGCAGAGATAGATGATCAGCGAAGAGATGAGGTCGGAGACCTGAGAGCAGTAGATCGACTTGTCGACATACGCGCCGCCGGCCGTGATGTGCTGGATGAAGAACGAGGCGAAGATCGTCCCGATCGGGTTCAGGCCGCCGAGGAACGTCGCCGCGATGCCGTTGAAGCCCATGGCCGGGACGGAGCTCGCCGTGCACTGCCACTGCTCATAGCCCGTCTGGTAGAGCAGCGAGCCGCCGAGACCGGCCAGCGCGCCGGCGATGACGAGCGTGAGGATCGTGTTGCGCTTTTCCTGCATGCCGCAGTATTTCGCGGCATTTTTGTTGAAGCCCGTGGCCTTTAGCTCGTAGCCGAACATCGTCTTTTCCATCACGATCCAGACCACGATGGCAAGCAGGACGGAGAGCGGGATGGCCATCGTGATGTATTTGTTGTCGCCCAGCAGCTTGTCAAAGCCCAGCGAGGGCAGGATGGCCTGCTTGCCGAAGCTCTTCATCTGGAGGGTATAGGGGCTGGTGTCTTCCTTGACGTTCGTCAGGATCATGTTCGTGGTATAGAGTCCGATCCAGTTGAGCATGATGCCGGAGATGACCTCGTTGACATTGCAGTAGGATTTCAGCAGGCCCACGACGCAGCCGAACACCGCGCCGGAGACGATCGCCAGCAGCATGCACGGCAGCCAGCCCCAGCCCCACGCGAGCGCCGCGTAGAGGCAGGCACAGGAGCCCGCGACATACTGTCCGGCGGCGCCGATATTGAACAGGCCGACCTTGTAGGCGAACAGGACCGACAGCGCGCACATCAGCAGCGGCGCGGTCTTGACTAGGGTGTTGCCGAAGTATTTCAGCTGCGAGGCAGGCTTGTTATAGGTCAGGAAGTTTTTGATGATGTCCAGGATCGCCTTGCCCGCGCCTGCGGGGTTGATGAACAGCAGGACGATATAGCCGATGAACAGGCCGAGCAGGATGCAGACCAGCGACGCGATCAGAGACTGCACGGCATTCGATTTCAGAGGATTTTTCTTCATTTGCCCACCTCATCTCTCTTCGCGCCCGCCATGTAGAGGCCAAGCTCTTCCACGGTGACGGTCTTCGGGTCGAACTCGCCGACGATCTCGCCCTCGTACATGACGAGGATGCGGTCGGACAGGTTCATGACCTCGTCCAGCTCCAGCGACACGAGCAGGACGCCCTTTCCGGCGTCGCGCTCGGCGACGAGCTGCTTGTGGATGTATTCGATCGCGCCGACGTCGAGTCCGCGCGTCGGCTGTACGGCGACGAGCAGCTCCGGATCCTTGTCGATCTCGCGGGCCACGATGGCCTTCTGCTGGTTGCCGCCGGACATGCTCCGCGCGATGGTGACCGGGCCCTGGCCGGAGCGGACGTCGTACTGCTCGATGAGCCGCGAGGCGTAGGAGCGGATATTGGCGCGCCGGAGGAAGCCGGCCTTGTCTGTGAACTCGGGCTCGAAATACCGCTGGAGCACCAGGTTGTCCTCGAGCGTATAGTCCAGCACGAGGCCGTGCTTGTGCCGGTCCTCGGGGATGTGGCTGAGGCCCATGGTGCTGCGCTTGCGGATGGGAGCATGCGTGATGTCGCGGCCGAGGAACTCGACCTTGCCGGACGTGACGGGCTCGAGGCCTGTCAGGCCGTAGACAAATTCGGTCTGGCCGTTGCCCTCGATGCCCGCGAGGCAGACGATCTCGCCGCGGCGGACCTGCAGCGACACATCGCGGACGGCGTTGTTTTTGTGGACCTTGGAGGCCACGGTCAGGTGCTCGACGTTCAGCACGGGCTCGCCCGGCGTGCTCGGCTGCTTGTCCACCTTGAAGCTGACCTCGCGGCCCACCATCATGGCGGACAGCTGCTCTGCCGTCGTGTCGCAGGTGTTGACGGTGCCGATATACTTGCCCTTGCGGAGCACGGTGCACCGGTCGGCGACGGCCATGATCTCCGCGAGCTTGTGGGAGATGAAGAGGATGGACTTGCCCTCGGCCGCAAGGTTTTTCATGATCTGCATCAGCTCGTCGATCTCCTGCGGGGTGAGGACCGCGGTCGGCTCGTCGAAGATGAGGATCTCGTTGTCGCGGTAGAGCATCTTCAGAATTTCGGTGCGCTGCTGCATGCCGACGGAAATGTCCTCGATGAGAGCGTCCGGGTCGACGCGCAGGCCGTATTTCTCGCTCAGAGCGAGGACCTTTTTCCGGGCCTCGGCCTTCTGCAGAAAGCCCGCCTTGTTCGGCTCGATGCCGAGGATGATGTTGTCGAGGACGGAGAAGCATTCCACCAGCTTGAAGTGCTGGTGCACCATCCCGATGCCGAGCGCGTTGGCGTCGTTCGGGTCGTGGATGTGGACGACCTCGCCGTTTTTCTTGATCGTGCCTTCTTCCGGCTGGTACAGGCCGAACAGGACGCTCATCAGCGTGGATTTGCCCGCGCCGTTCTCGCCGAGCAGCGCGTGGATCTCGTCGCGCCGCAGCTGCAAGGTGATGTTGTCATTGGCCTTGATCCCGGGGAATTCCTTCGTGATGTTCAGCATCTCGATCACATATTCCGATCCCGCCAAACTCATCACTCCTTTTCTCGATTCGTCGGCATTCCTGCCGCAGAAAGAATACTATCTCCATAATAGCATAAAGCGGCGCGGATTACCATAGCGAATCTGTACTTTTTTGACAAGGGGCGCGAGGAAATTTCCCGGCGGCCGATTTTGGTGGAACTTTTCGCTTGCCCCGTTCGTCCTTTCCGTGTATGATAGAAAAAACGACCGGGAAACTGGGAGGAGCACTATGGCATCGATTCTGGATTATCTGGACTGGCGCGGCGACATCACGTTCGCCGAGCGGCCCTTCAACGAAGTGGACAATCTGCTGCTGGCGGAGCTGAGCTATCTTGATTTTGACGGCATCGTCCCAGCGGACTTTGCAGCCGCCGTTCCGCTTCCTGATGCGGTCGCGGCTTTTACCAAACGCACGCCGCACGCGGAGATGGGCGTACTTGTGCCGGACAAGATCCCCGGCCTGGGACAGAAGATGGCGGCGAGCGCCCGGTTCCACGAGGTGATGCTCTCCGGCTGCGCGTGCAAGCTCGACGAGGCGACCGAGACGCAGTTCGCCGCGCTCTGCGCGGCGCTGCCGGACGGGACGGTCTATGCGGCGTTCCGCGGGACGGACGACACGATCGTCGGCTGGAAAGAGGATTTCAACATGGGCTTTTTGCCCATCGTGCCGTCGCAGCGCGAGGCGGCGGACTATCTCCGCGCCGCGGCGGCGGCGTTCCCGGCGCAGCAGCTGCGCGTCGGCGGACATTCGAAGGGCGGCAATCTCGCGGTCTACAGCGCGGTCTGGTGCGGAGAGGCCGTGCAGGACCAGATCCTCGCCGTCTATAATAACGACGGCCCCGGATTCCGTACCTCGCTGCTGGGCCGGCCGGAGCATCAGCGCATCGCAAACCGCATCCAGACCATCCTGCCGGAATCGTCGGTCGTCGGGATGCTGCTCGAGCACGAGGAGAGCTATCAGGTCGTCCGCAGCAACCAGGTCGGCCTGATGCAGCACGACGGCTTTTCCTGGCAGGTGCAGGGGCCGCAGTTCGTCCATCTCAGCGGACTGACCGAGGGCGGCAAGATCGTCGACGGCGCGCTGCGCGAATTTGTGCGCGGGCTCGACCAGGAACAGCGCATCCGCTTTGTCGATGCGCTCTTTGAGGTGCTCACCTGCACGAACGCCGCCACGCTCACCGACCTCAAGGAGGGCGGATTCCGCACGGCGTATTCGATGCTCAAGACCGTGCGCGATCTCGACCCGGACACGCGCCATGCCCTGTCCGGCACGCTGGGGCTGCTCGTGCGCTCCGGCGTGAAGTCGATCAGCCAGTCGCAGCCGGTGCAGCGGCTGAAAAACTGGCGGCTCGTCGATTGGATCTCCAAAAAGCTCGCCCGCGACGAGGAAGCATAAAAAATCCCGGCCGGCTCATACGAGCCGGCCGGGGATTCCTGTATTCGTAAGCAGATAAACGCCCGCCATCATCAAGATAGCGTGCGGCGTTGTAAAATTCCAAATGGCCAAATTGTGACCCAGTGAAACGGTCACAATTTGGGAAGGAAGAAGAAGGCTGCGGATATGGAGTTTTCGCCGCCCCGGCGGAAACGGAAT
>CAJMLC010000055.1 GCA_905214155.1 uncultured bacterium
TGCCGGTCTTGTCGTGCATGATATACACGCCCGGCGCGTATGGCAGCGAGAGCGCCTTGTCTTTCAATTCTTCAAAAGTCATGACGATAAAAATCGCCGTCCCGGAACGATGTTCCGAGACGGCGTAAGCTCCGAATCAGAAGATTTCCTTCACAAGCATTTCAGTCAATGCCTTGACGGCTTCCTCTTCGTCCGGGCCTTCCGCGATGATACTGATACGGGTCCCCTTGGTGATGCCCATGGAAAGCACGCCGAGCAGGCTCTTTGCATTGATCTTCCGGTCTTCGACCTCGACCCAGATGCTGGACTTGAACTCATTGGCTTTCTGGATGAAGTACGTCGCCTGACGGTTATACAGGCCGGATTCGCACTTGACGATGGATTGCTGCATGTACATAGCTGAACACTCCTTACATATCATGCTGTTCATTCTTAGATTTTATCAAATTTCCCACAAATGTCAATCATTATTTGACGGAAGGCTTCCTTCGGGCTGCAATTTTCAAGCGGCTCTATTTGAATTCCGCAATGGTCACGCCGTCCTCACCCTCGCCGTAGACGCCGAGGCGGAACGATTTGACGTATTTGCAGCGCCGCAGCTCATCCTGCACGGCCTTGCGCAGCACGCCC
The DNA here is from genome assembly GCA_905214155.1 of uncultured bacterium. GTDB lineage: Bacteria > Bacillota > Clostridia > Oscillospirales > Oscillospiraceae > CAG-170. The sequence goes on from CAJMLC010000055.1 coordinate 631, forward strand.
GTGCCCTTGCCGTGGATGATGCGCGCGTTCGGCAGATTGCCCATGTAGGCCGCGTCGAGGAAATTAGCCAGCACCGGCATCGCCTCGTCCACGGCCATACCGCGGATGTCGAGCTCCGGCTGTGCCGCGGATTTCAGGTCGCGCACCTTGCCCTCCATCAGCTTTTTCGCCTTGGCCTTTGTCTCGTTTTCGAGCAGATAGACCTCGTCCGGCTTGGCATTGACCTTCATGATCCCGGCCTGCAGCTGATAGCTGCCGTCCTTGTTGACGGCCAGCACCGTCGCCTTCGACCCAAATTTCAAAAGCTCTACCGTGTCGCCCACGCGGATGGCGCGGCTGGCCGCCGGACGCTGGCGCACCTCCTGCTTCTCGCGGAGCTTGCCCTCGGCCTCGTTGAGGCTCCGGCGGAGCGCCGCCTGCTTCTCATTCGACCCTTCGACGAACGCGCCGTCCTTCGCCTGCTTGCGCAGCTGCTTCAGCTCCTCATAGACGTTGTTGGCCGTCCGGCGGGCGTCCTCGATGATGTACTGTGCCTCTTTGCGCGCCTGCTGCACGGCCTTGTCGCGCTCAGCCTTGATCTGGGCATAGTATTCGTCAGATTTTTCTTTCTGCTTCTCGGTCTCCATGCGGAGCCGCTCGGCCTCGACCTTCGCCTGCTCCATCTGCTGGCGCTGCTGCTCGAGCTGTGTGAGGACGTCTTCAAAGTTCACGTCGTTCTGGCTGACCATGCTGTGCGCCTCTTCGATGATCTTCTCGTCGAGACCCAGCCGCCGCGAGATGGCAAACGCGTTGGACTTGCCGGGGATGCCGATGAGCAGCCGGTAGGTCGGCTGAAGCGTCTCGACGTTGAACTCGCACGAGGCATTGATGACGCCCTCTGTGCGCATCGCGTAGAGCTTCAGCTCGGCATAGTGCGTCGTCGTTGCGACCTTCGCGCCGCACTTCCGGCAGAATTCGATCAGCGCGATCGCCAGCGCCGCACCCTCCGCCGGGTCAGTGCCCGCACAGAGCTCGTCAAAGAGGATCAGGCTGTCCCGGTCGCAGACCTGCAAGATTTCCACAATGTTCCGCATGTGCGACGAGAACGTCGAGAGCGACTGCTCGATCGACTGTTCGTCTCCGATGTCGGCCAGCACGGTTTCAAAAATTGCAATTGAGCTGCCGTCATCCGCCGGGATATGCAGACCGCACTCCGCCATCAGCGTGAGCAGACCGATGGTCTTGAGCGTAACGGTCTTGCCGCCGGTGTTCGGGCCGGTGATGACCATGGTGTCAAAGTCGACGCCGAGGCTCAGCGAAACCGGCACGACCTTCTTCGCATCGATCAGCGGATGGCGCGCGCACTTGAGCTCGAGCTTCCCGTCCGTCCGGATGACCGGCTCGATGCCGTGCATCGCGAACGACAGCTTCGCGCGGGCGAAGATGCAGTCCAGCGTAACGAGCATCTCATAGTTGAGATCGATGCTCTCCCGCCGCGCCGCCGCCTCGGCAGAAAGCTCGGCCAGGATGCGCTCGATCTCCTTGCGTTCCGCGACGAACAGCTCCCGCAGCTCGTTGTTGCCGTTCACGGCGCTCATCGGCTCGATGAAAAACGTGCTGCCCGAGGACGACACGTCGTGCACCAGTCCCGGCAGCTGGCTCTTGCACTCGGCCTTGACCGGCACGACGAAACGGTCGGAGCGGATGGTCACGATCGGCTCCTGCAAAATTTTTGCGTATGTCGGCGACGTGATGATCTTCTGCAGCGATTCGCGGATCTTGCTGCTCTGCTGCCGGATCTTCCGGCGGATCGAGGCCAGCTCGCTGCTCGCCGCGTCCGCGATCTCGTCCTTCGAGAGGATGGACGTAAAAATGCGCTCTTCAAAGAATTTGTTCGGCGTCAGCTGCCGGAAGAAGATGTCGAGGCCGCTCTCCACGGCGTCGCCCTCAGCGTAATCCTTCGCCGTCCGCGCCGCCTTCAGGACCGTCGCCACGCGCAACAGCTCCTCCGGGCTGAGGCAGCCGCCCCGGTCAGCCCGGCTGAGCGACGCGCCCACATCCGCGATCCCGCCGAAGCTCGGCGAGCCCTTGAGCGTGATGAGCTTGCAGGCCGCGCTCGTCTGCGCCTGCAGCAGCCGGATGCCCTCCGCGTCGTCCAGCGGCTGGACGGCCAGGCACCGTTCCTTCGCCGCCGGGCTGGACGCATGGTCAGCCAGCAGCGCCAGCACCTTGTCCAGCTCCAGCTTTGTCAGTGATTTCTGATATTGTTCGTTCATTTTGCGTTATTTCCTATGTCAAAAGTAGTGATTTGTAAAAATCCAGTGTGTAAAATCCACGCTCGAGCTGCGTCACGAGATACGTCTCCGCCGCGTCGGCCAGTTCCTTGCGGGCCGGTCCGTCGAGCGAAAACGAAAAAAGCCGCTTCGCATCGCAGCCCGTGATATACCGCATCGCGGCCAGACACCCGGCGCTCACCGGCAGGCTCAGCCCCTCGCCAAGCCCGCACTCCAGGCACTGCAGGCATCCGCCAGACACCAAAAACCGCCCGCAGTCCGCCCTTCCGCAGACCGCGCACCCGGTCAGATCCGGCTCGTATCCGCCGATACACGCCAGCCGCAGCTCAAACGCCGCCTTGACCAGATCCTGCGGTTTGCGGAGCTTCGCCAGCGCATACAGTGCGTTCAGCGTTAGCGACAGCACTTCGCCGCTGCCCGCGTCCTCCTGCGATAAAACCTCCGCCGCCTGTGCAAAATAGCTTGCCAGCGACAGAAGTTCGATGTCCGTCCGCAGCTCCGGGAACATCTCGATGGCGTTCGCCTCCGAGATGGCGGAAAACCCCTTGTAATCCGTGATCGTGAACTCCGAATAGCACAGCAGCTGACATGCGCCCTTGTTGTGGCTCCGGCTCGTGCGCACGGCGCGCGCCTTGGCTGAGATCAGCCCCTGCTCGCGCGTCAGGATATTCAAGATCAGGTCGCTTTCTTTATATTCGGTCGTCCGCAGGACGAGCCCCGTCAGCTTTTGTACCATCTTGTGCCTCATTTCGCCGGTAGAGCAGATATGCCTCCGGCGCGCCGGTCTCGCAGAATAAGTCCCAGTAAAATTCCTTCGTCATCGTCCATCCCTCCTGTCGTTAGGATGGACGGCTGCACGACCTGCTATCCCGGAAGATTTTAGATCATTAAATCAGCTGCTGTTCGTTGATCATCAATTTGAATTGCAATCCCAGTTTCTCGGCCGCTTTGCGGCAGAGGATCATGCGCTGCATGAAAATTTCAAAATAATCCATGACCGAGCCATAATGTGTGTCGACCGTCAGCTTCAGCTTGATGAGCGTGTGCGCCTCGTTGATCTTCAGCTCCGCCTTTGTGACGGAATAGTTCACGCGGTCGTGGATGTCGAATGTCGACGTATCCTGATTGCGCACGCGGTTGCGCCGCACATCGCTCTTATCCGCGAGAATGAGCGCCGCCGCCACCGGACTGACCGGCACGCCCGTGCCCTCGTCGTGGTTGCCGATGGCCGAGACGATCACGCCGATCTCATCCGGCGTGAAGCCCATGTGGTCAAGGATTCGAAACGCCATCACCGCGCCGGACTGGCTGTGGTCGATGCGGTTGACGAGATTGCCGATGTCGTGCAAATAGCCCGCGATCTTCGTCAGCTCCACGGTCCGCGCCGGATAGCCGAGCGTCTCGAGAATATAGCCTGCCTTCTCCGCCACAAGCGTCACATGCGCAAAGCTGTGCTCCGTGAAGCCAAGCGCCACAAGCGACGCATCCGCCTGCCGGATATAGGAGTTGATCTCTCCGTTGTTTTTGATCTCTTCGTATGTCATCTTTGCATACCCCATTTCTCAGACATTCTATCTCAGCTTCATTTTACCCCCAATTTCCGTTCAAATCAAGTGCTGCGCTGTAAAAAGCGCGTAAAACGCCCAACGCAGTCCGTTCTTGCGCTTTTCCCAAAGCTGTGGTATATTGAAAATTAGGATATATTTAAGATAAAAGAGTCAAGGAGAGCTTCAGCGTGAAAAAAATCAAGAATTATCTTTGTTCAGAAAAAGGTATGCGGTTTATCAATGTGTTGTTTGCACTTTCCCTGCTGATTCGCCGCAGCGGCATTGGTCTGATCGCTTATCTCTGTTGGGGCGTTTATCTGCTGTATTGTATCCGCTGTACGGAACAGAAAACTATGAAGATCATGTATTCCATTCTTCTTGCGTTTGCTGCTGCGGTCATAAGACTGAACATTTACTTGTATCTTACTCTGAAATAGTAAAATGCCCCTGCCTGTAAGACTGCACAGGCAGGGGCTGTTTTCTTTACTTGGCAAGATCTGTGCCGTTGATGTACTTTTTCAGCGGCTTGTAGATCAGCGCCGTGATCACGAGGCAGAGCGCCATGTCGATGAACACATAGCTGCCGTTGTAAACTGCAGAATAGAGATACGGATTTGTAAACGTGGAGTTAAACAGTTCCGTCGGCTCATAGATCTTGTAAATCGTGATGCCGCTGATGAAATGGACGATGAAGCGGCAGACACAGCCGATGACCGTGCCGACATAGACGCCGCCCTTCTTCCCGTGGAAGAAGCCCGCCACGCCCAGCACGCCGAACGCCAGCAGATAGTCCAGCAGCATCGACGTCGGGCCCCAGGCATACGCGCCGTCGAGCAGCAGCTGCAAAAGGCCGTATGCAAACGACGTCAGGAACGCCGGGCCGACGCCCCAGCGTGCGCTGTAAAGGAAGATGGGCAGCATGCCGATGCAGACGCTTCCGCCCTGCGGCAGCTCGAGCAGCTTGAGATAGCTCAGCGCCGTCGCCAGTGCGACCATGATGGCGCCCTCGCAGAGGGCGCGCAGCCTTTTGTGTTTCATAGTGTTTTCCTGCTTTCTCTGAGAGATCAACTCCAACGGAAACGATGAAAAACCCGCATTGCGGCATTGCAATGCGGGAAAGATCACGTCCTATACTCGCATTCCTACGCCGGTATTATCCGGATCAGGTGTGAGGGTTCGAGCGGTCGCTCATCTCAGCCTTGCGGCACCCCTTGGAATTGTCGGCCTTATCATACCATCCCGCACAGATTTTGTCAAGAACACAGGCAACTTTCCCCCCCCACTGCACCCTGTAGGGGCGGACGGCTCTGTCCGCCTGCTATTTTGAAGATAAACCTCTTTCTTGCATTTATCTGCCCGATCTCATATAATAAGACAAACCAATCACAAAGAGGTATTTCCCATGAAGCGTTGTTTCATCTATTCCGCCGGGACGTTCTATGGTCTGCGCGAGCGGCCGCAGCCCGGCGATTTCCAGATCGCGGCGGATGCCGGGCTCCTCCTCTGCCAAAAACTCGGCATTGAGCCGAATCTTGTCATCGGCGATTTCGACTCCATGCCCCAGCCGGAGGACGAGCCCACCGTCCGCGTCCCGGTCGAAAAGGACGACACTGACAGCATGCTCGCCATCCGAGAGGGCCTCGCGCGCGGCTGCACGGAGTTTTATTTCTACGGCGCGACCGGCGGCCGCCGCCTCGACCATACGCTGGCCAACCTCCAATCACTGGCCTTCCTCCGGCGGCACGGCGCGCGCGGCTATGTCTACGACGACAACTTCGTCTACACCGTCATCGAAAACGAACACCTGACCGTCCGGCAGACCGTCGACTGGGGCCTGCTCTCGATCTTCAATCTCGGTGCGGACGCCGAAGGGCTGACGCTGCGCGGCGTGCAGTACGAGCTGACCGATGCACCGCTCGGCAGCGCGTTCCCGCTTGGCGTCAGCAACCACATCATCACGCCGCAGGCCGAGATCGATGTCCGCCGCGGTTTGCTGCTGGTCGGCTGGGAACTCCCGCCGCTCGAAACTTCTTAAATTTATCAAAACTTTATATTCCGTTTACATTTTTCCCCTATACTATTTCCAAAGCGTCAGCTGACGCAAGTGCGGCAAAAGGAGGTTTTTGCCCTTGCCTCGGAAACAGAAATCATCAAAATCCCTGCCGGAGGCGCAGCCGGCAGTCCGCATCCCCGTGTTCCTCGCCGCGCCGGAGTCCGGCCTAAGCGAGGCGCAGGTGGCCGAGCGGGTCGCCGCCGGTCTGGACAACCGCCCGGTCGAGCCGCCGCGCAAGACTGCCGGGCAGATCGTGAAGGAAAACGTCTTCACCTATTTCAATATGCTCTTTTTCCTGCTGGCCCTCTGCGTGATCGCGGTCGGCCAGTGGCTGAACCTGACGTTCATGGGCGTCGTCTTCTGCAACACCATCATCGGCACCATCCAGGATCTGCGCGCGCAGCGCAAGCTGGACAAGCTGAACATCCTCGCTGCCGCAGAATTCGGCGTTGTCCGGAACGGCACGCTCGAACAGGTGAAAGAGGCGCAGCTCGTCCGCGACGACATCGTCCTCTTCGATCCCGGCTGCCAGATCTGCGCGGACGCCGAGGTCGTCTCCGGTGAGTGCCGTGTCAATGAGGCGCTCGTGACCGGCGAATCGGATGAGATCGTCAAAAAGCCCGGCGACAGCCTCCTTTCCGGCAGCTTCGTCGTCAGCGGCGGCTGCCGCGCACGGCTGACCGCCGTCGGGGCGGACTCGTTTGTCTCCAAACTCACCATCGAAGCCAAAAAAGCAGGCAAGCAGCCGAAATCCGAGATGATGCGCTCGCTGACGAGCCTCATCAAGTGGATCGGCTTCCTCGTCATTCCGCTCGGCGTGCTGATGTTCATCAAGGAATACCGCTGGCTGGACCGCGACGTCGTCACCTCCGTGATCTCGACCGTCGGCTCCATCGTCGGCATGATCCCGGAAGGGCTGTACCTTCTGACCAGCCTCGCCCTCGTCGCAAGCATCATCCGCCTCGCCGGCCGCCGCACGCTCGTCCATGACATGGACTGCATCGAGACGCTGGCCCGCGTGGATACGCTCTGCGTCGACAAGACCGGCACCATCACCGAGCCAGCCATGATCGTCGATGACATCGTCCCCCTCACGCCGGACCGCTTCTGCGAGGATGACATCCGCTCCATCATGGCGGACTATGTCTCCGCCATGCAGAGCGACAACGACACGATGATCGCGCTGAAGCAGTATTTCGACGGCGCGGCCCACCGTGCCGCGCAGCAGACGCTGCCGTTCTCCTCGGCGAAAAAATACGGCGGCGTGCAGTTCCATTCCGACGAGGTCTATCTGCTCGGCGCGCCGGATATTCTGCTCGCCTCGCAGCCGGACGCGGCGGACACGCTCCGCCAGGTGGAGGAATTCTCGGCCAAGGGCTGCCGCGTGCTGCTCCTCAGCCTCTACGACGGCTCGCTGAACGACGACGCGCCCACCGCGCCGCTCCTGCCGCTCTCACTCGTCCTGCTCTCTAATAAAATCCGCGAGGCCGCGCCCGATACGTTCGCCTATTTTGCAAAACAGGGCGTCGCTGTCAAGGTCATCTCCGGCGACAACGCGCTCACGGTCTCCGAGGTCGCGCGCCGCGCCGGGATCGAGGGTGCAGAGAATTACGTCGACGCGCGCACGCTTCAGACCGAAAATCAGCTTGCGCAGGCCGCCGAGCGCTGCACGGTCTTCGGCCGCGTCACGCCCGACCAGAAAAAGCAGCTTGTCCAGGCCATGAAGGCCGCGGGCCACACCGTCGCCATGACCGGCGACGGCGTCAACGATGTCCTCGCCCTGCGCGAAGCCGACTGCTCCATCGCAATGGCCTCCGGCAGCTCCGTCGCCTGTCAGGCGTCGCACATCGTCCTGCTGGACTCCGATTTCTCGGCCATGCCGTCTGTCGTGGCGGAGGGCCGCCGCGTCATCAACAACATCGAGCGCAGCGCTTCGCTCTATCTGGTCAAGAACATCTTCACCTTCATCCTCGCCATCACCACGCTCATCTTCACGCTCCCCTATCCCTATTCGCCCGCGCAGCTGAGCCTGGTCAACGCCATCACCATTGGCATCCCGTCCTTTATCCTGGCCATGGAGCCGAACGAGGACCGCATCAGCGGCCATTTCCTCGGGAATGTGCTGCGGCGCGCGCTCCCCGCCGCGCTGGCGGATTATCTGCTCGTGCTCGGCGTGATGCTCTTCTATCTCGCGTTCCACCTTGAGGACGATATGCTCAGCACCATCAGCACCGGCGTTATGGGCGTTGTGGGACTCATGATGGTCTTCCGCACATCGAAGCCGTTTAACACGCTCCGCATCGTGATGATGGCTTTCCTGATCGCAGCCTTCGCCGTCTGCTATTTCTTCTTCCCCACGTATTTCACAATCGAGCCGCTCAACACGCGCGGACTGCTGGTGTTCATTGTCTTCGCGCTGCTGGCCTGCTCGGTCTTCTGGGTGCTGCGCCGCCTCGGCCAGTGGATCTCCGAGAAGATCCTGCACCGCAGATCCAAAAAACAATCTCCGCAGTAATGCAGAAAGGAGCGCCGCCATGTTTCACATTCTCGTCGTCGATGACGACAAAAACACCCGCCGCCTGATGCGTGCGGTGCTCGAGGCAGAGCATTACACAGTCACCACCGCCGCCGACGGCGAAGAGGCACTCGCTGCACTCGACCATGAGCACGTCGACCTCATCGTCCTCGACGTCATGATGCCCCGCATGGACGGTTACGCCTTTACCGCCGCGCTGCGCGAGGGACGGAGCGACCTGCCGATCCTGATGGTCTCCGCGCGGCAGCTCCCGGCGGACCGCAAGCAGGGCTTCCTCGTCGGCACGGACGACTATATGACAAAGCCCGTCGACACCGAGGAGATGCTGCTCCGCATCCGCGCGCTGCTGCGCCGCGCGCGCATCGTCAGCGAGCGGAAGATCGTCATCGGCGACGTGACGCTCGATTACGACTCCTTCACTGTCCGCCGCGGTGACGAGGTGCAGGAACTGCCGCAGAAGGAATTTCTCCTGCTCTACAAGCTTCTTTCTTACCCCGGCAAAATTTTCACGCGCATCCAGCTCATGGATGAGATCTGGGGCGCCGAGAGCGACAGCGGCTGGGAGACCGTCACGGTCCACATCGGCCGGCTCCGCCGCCGCTTTGCGGATTGGGACGAGTTTGAGATCGTGTCGGTGCGCGGCCTCGGCTATAGGGCGGTGCGGAACGTATGAAAAAGCAATCACCGCAGCAGCGGCGCGAACGCCGGGCGCTCACGCTGCTCTTCGCCGGATTCGCCTTTGCCACGCTGCTCGTCGTCGTGCTGATCTCGGGCGCGGTGCTGCTGCTCCTCGTGCGGACCGGCGCGCTGCCCACGCAGGACTATGACCCGCGCAGCGGCTATCTGCTCATCGGCCTCATGATCCTCTTCAGTACGCTCATGGGCGCCGTGCTCACCGTATTTTCCAGCGCCCTGATCACCCGCCCGGTCAACACGCTCATCGGCGGCATGAACCGTCTCGCCTCCGGCGACTATAAGACGCGCATCCGCTTTGCGCCCATTCTCGCGCGGCAGCCCGTTGTCGCCGATCTGACCGACAGCTTCAATACCATGGCCGCCGAGCTTGAGGGAACCGAGATGCTCCGCTCCGACTTCATCAACAACTTCTCGCACGAGTTCAAAACGCCGATCGTCTCCATCGCGGGCTTCGCCAAGCTGCTGCGCTACGGCGACCTCTCCGGCCCGGAGCGCGACGAATACCTCGCCATCATCGAGGACGAGTCCATGCGCCTTTCCGACATGGCGACGAATGTACTGAACATGACGAAGATCGAGAACCAGACGATCCTCTCCGGCGTCACACGCTTCAACCTCTCCGAGCAGCTGCGCAACTGCGTCCTCCTGCTCGAGCGCAAATGGACCGAGAAATCGCTCGAGCTTGACCTTGAGTTCGATGAATACCTGATCGACGGCAATGAGGACCTGCTCCGGCAGGTCTGGATGAACCTGCTCGGCAATGCCGTCAAGTTCACACCCCCGGGCGGCACGGTCCGCATCGCGGTCCAGGACACCGGCGACGCGCTCACCGTCTCCGTCTCGAATACCGGCAGCAGCATCCCGCCCGACGAGCTCGAGACCATCTTTCGCAAATTCTATCAGGCCGACGAATCGCACGCCGCCGAGGGCAACGGCCTCGGCCTTCCGATCGTCCGCTCCGTCGTCCGCCTCCATGGCGGCGATGTCCGCGCCGAGAGCGCCGACGACTATACCACCTTCACCGTCCG
>CAJMLC010000056.1 GCA_905214155.1 uncultured bacterium
TAGTTGCAGCCCGTGTGCGAAACACTTCCTTACAGCTACCAATCTTAGATTGTATCTCTATTATAATCGTGGAGCAAAAATTTTTCAAGCATCCCGAAAAATTTTTGCTCCACCAAATTCAACAAAAATATAGCGCAGTTTTGAGCGGAATCACGAAAACGAAGGAATACAGAATGGGCCTTCTCGTCACATTGCCAAATATTCCTCGCACTTTCTCTGCGCATCCGCCGCAAGTTTCGCCTCGTCCACGCGCACGAGCTGCCCTTCTGCGACGGTGACGACACCGTTGACGACGGTGTAATCGACCGGGGCCCGCAGACCGACCGTCGCGAGCACCGCGCCCGGGTCATAGCAGCTGCCGACAAGCTCCAGCCGGCGGTCGTCGACCAGGAAGAGGTCGCAGCATTTGCCGACCTCGAGCGCGCCGATGTCCTCACGGCCCAGCAGCGATGCGCCGCCGCGCGTCGCGATCTTCAAAAGGTCATATCCGCTCGGCGCGGCCTTGCTGGAATTCAGCCGGTGCAGCAGGAAGGCCACGCGCAGTTCCTCGAGCAGACTCGAGCCGTCGTTTGACGCAGACCCGTCCACGCCGAGGCCGACATGGACGCCGAGCTTCAGCATCTCCGGGATGCGCGCGATGCCGGAGGCCAGCTTCATATTGGAGATCGGGCAGTGGCAGACGCCCGTGCCCGTTTCGGCGAGCAGTTTCAGTTCTTCGTCGTTGAAGTGGATGCCGTGCGCGTACCAGACGTCCGGGCCGACCCAGCCGAGTGTCTCCATGAACGCCAGCGGCCGCATCCCTTCGCGCGCGAGCATGTAGTTTTCCTCATCCTTCGTCTCACAGAGGTGCGTGTGCAGACGGACATGGTACTGCCGCGCGAGGATCGCGCTCTGCCGGAGCAGCTCTGCCGAGACCGAGAACGGCGAGCACGGCGCAAGTGCCACCTGATGCATCGAGCCGAATGACGGGTCGTGATATTTCTCAATGACCTCCATCGAATCGCGCATAATTTCGTCCACGGTCTGTACGACGGAATCGGGCGGCAGGCCGCCGTCCTTTTTGCTTAAATCCATCGACCCGCGCGACGAAACCATCCGCATGCCGAGCGCGTCGGCCGCCTCCATCTGCGCGCCGATCAGGTCGCCGGAGCCGGCGGGGAAGACGTAGTGGTGGTCAAAGCAGGTCGTGCAGCCGTATTTCATCAGCTCGCCCATGCCGGTCTGGCTGGACAGGCGGATGACGTCCGCGTCAAGGTTCTTCCAGATATCATAGAGCGTCTTCAGCCAGTCGAACAGCTCCATATCCTGCACCTGCGGCAGATTCCGCGAAAACTGCTGATAGAGGTGGTGGTGCGTGTTCACGAGGCCGGGATAGCAGAGCTTATGCCGTCCCGAGAGGACGACGTCTGCCGGTTTGCCGAGGTTCGGGCCGATGGCCCGGATGACACCGTTTTCTGCGTAGAGGTCGACGTCCTGCAAGATCCGGTCATTACCGTCGCAGGTCACCAGCTGCGCAATGTGCTCGATCAGGAAACTTCCCATATCCGCCGCTCCTTTTGTTTGTCAGATAGTTTCATTATACGGACTGGCTCGGAGAAAAACAAGAGCCGGACAGAATTTCTGTCCGGCTCTCAAAATTTAAGACAGTTTCAGATCCCCGTCCTTGACCCAGCCGAGCTTCCGGCAGATCATGTTCAGCAGCGGCGTGATGACCGCGGGGAGCACGATGGCGATGAGCGAGAGCCCGATCCAGTCGAATGCGGTGGGGGAGATGGCCTGCGCGCCCTTGGCGATGGCTTCCTCCGTCGGGGCCAGCCAGCCCGTCCACACGCCGATCGGCCCGCAGAGGCCGCAGGTGCCCATGCCGGAGTTGATCGGCGCGCCGTTCATCTCCAGCTTGAAGACGCACGTCGCGATCGGGCCAGTGATCGCGGAGGCGACTGTCGGCGCGATCCAGATGCGCGGATTGCGCACGATGTTCGGCATCTGCAGCATCGACGTGCCGAGGCCCTGGCTGACCAGACCGCCCCAGCGGTTTTCCTTGAAGCTCATTACGGCGAAGCCCACCATTTGTGCGCAGCAGCCCGCCACGGCCGCGCCGCCGGCGAGGCCCGTCAGGCCCAGCACCGAGCAGATGGCCGCCGACGAGATCGGCAGCGTGAGCGCGACGCCGACCAGCACGGAAACGGCAATGCCCATCCAGAACGGCTGCAATTTTGTTGCTTGGTCAATGACGATGCCGAAGGCCGAGGCCGCCGTCCCGATGGGCGGCGCGATCCACTTTGCGAGCGCCACACCGATTAGGATCGTTACCGCTGGCGTCACCAGAATGTCGATCTTTGTCTCCTTGCTCACGGCCTTGCCGCACTCGGCTGCCACGATCGCGATAATGAGGACCGCGAGCGGACCGCCCGCGCCGCCCTCGGCGTTCGCCGCCCAGCCGACCGCCGCCAGCGAGAACAGTACCATGGGTGGGGCCTGTAAGGCGTAGCCGATGGCCACGGCCATCGCCGGGCCGGAGACGGCCATTGCGTAGCTGCCGATGTCTGTCAGAAACGGGATGTTCAACTGCGCGCCGAGCGTTTTGATGATCGTGCCGATCAGCAGCGAGCAGAAAAGCCCCTGCGCCATCGCACCGAGCGCGTCGATCCCGTACCGCTTTGCGGAAAAAACGATATTTTTTCGTTTGCAGAATTCACCGATCCGGCTCATCTTTCCATCCTCCATGACGTAGATCTGTTTTTTCGGTAATGTCGAACGCCAAACGTGTAAAAAGAAAGAGCCGACCGAAAGGTCAGCTCTTTCTGGTACGCCGGAAGGGACTCGAACCCCCGACCTACTGGTTCGTAGCCAGTCACTCTATCCAACTGAGCTACCGGCGCATAGCGCGTTTCCTTAGCGCCCTAGTATAATAGCACACGCCGGCAGAAAAAGCAAGCATTATTTTCATGGAACCAGAGAATTTTTCCTCAGTTGGATGTTGTCATAGATTGAATGGCCTTCTCGGCCTCCTGCTTGATGGTGCTGGCCGCGTCGTTCGTGAACTGGTAGACCTCGCTGTTCTTCGGCAGCATCATCGCGCCCAGCGCGCCGACGGCGATGCCCGCGCCCATGGTCAGCAAAAAGCTCTTCACCTGCATCCTGCTCATCTCCTTTCGCACATAGCATTCCCGAAAACCGGCATGCCTACGCCCGCCAATTCCTGTGATTTTGCCTGTTCATTTTTGCGGAATTATGTTATAATGATCAAAATACAAAGGAGGCAGCCGTATGTCGATCGATGTTTTGCAGGCCAGGATCCGGAAAACAAAAAACCCCAGCATGATCTGTATCGCTCCGTCCATTCTGGAGCTTCCCATGCCCATCAAAGACGCCGCCCGGGCGCAGTATGGCGACACGCTCCGCGCCGCCGCCGAGAGCTATCGGCAGTTCTCATTCGGTATTCTGGACGCGCTGAAGGACGTCGTTCCCGCCGTCAGCATCGTCAGCGGCGCGTTTGCCGCCCTCGGTTCCGACGGCGTGGCGGCGATGGAGGATGTGCTCGCCCGCGCGCGGGAGCTGGGCTATTATGTCCTGCTCGACCTGATGCGCGCCGACGTGGCGCTCAATGCCGAGGCGATGGCCCGCGCCTGCTTCGGCGGCATCCAGGTCGGGGAGAAGACCTTTACGCCCTATGCTTGCGACGGCGTGCTCATGACCGGCTACCTTGGCAGCGACTCGGTCAAGCCCTTCACGCAGTACTGCAAGGACGGCAAAAACGTCTTCATCATCGCCCGCAGCTCGAATAAATCCGCCCGTGAGGTGCAGGATCTGCTCTCCGGCGACCGCGTGGTCTATCAGGTCATGGCCGACCTTGCCATGCGCTGGAGCCTCGACCAGTTCGGCAAAAACGGCTATTCCGAGATCGGCATCGCCGCCGCCGCGACAAATCCGGCGGTGCTGCGCACGCTCCGCGAGAAATATGACCGCCTGTTCTTCCTCGTCCCCGGCTACGGCACGCAGGGCGGCAATGCCAAGGATGTGCAGTATGCCTTTGACAAGCTCGGCCACGGGGCCGCCATCATGGCGGGCCGCAGCGTCCTCTACGCCTGGCAGCGGCAGGACGACGGCGCGGACCACTATCAGCAATATGCCCGCGAGGCCGCGCTGAAGATGCGCGAGCAGATCCTGGGCTATATCACTGTCTTATAAGGAGCTTCCATGACCACACTTTATCTCATCCGCCACGCTGAGGCCGAGGGCAACGCCTATCGCCGCATCGACGGCTGGTACAATTCGCTCATCACGCCGAACGGCCTGCTTCAGATCGAGGCGCTCCGCCGCCGCTTTGAACCGGTCCAGATCGACGCCTGTTATGCCAGCGACCTCTATCGCACCTGCAAGACCGCCTCGGCCATCTATGTCCCGAAAGCACTCGAGCTGCACACAGACCCGCGCCTGCGCGAGGTCGGTCTCGGCCGCTGGGAAAACCATCCCTTCGGCGAGCTGGAGCAGTTCGAGCCGGAGCTGCTCGAACAGTTCAACCACGACACCGTTCACTGGCACGTCGAGGGCAGCGAGACGTGGCAGGAGTTTACCGCGCGCTTTGAGACAGCGCTGCGCAGCATTGCCGCCGCGAATGCCGGCAAAACGGTTGCCGTCTTCACGCACGGCTCCGTGCTCCGCGCATTTCAGCAGCGGCTGCTCGGCAGCGAGAACGTGCCCTATTGCGATAATACGTCCGTCTCCCGCCTGACTGTGGAGGACGGCGCATTCCGCATCGATTTTCTGAACGACGCCTCGCACCTCACGCCGGACATCTCGACGTTTGAACGCCAGAAATGGTGGCGCGAGGCGGGTGACCGCAGTGATTTTAATATGTGGTACCGCGAGACCGCGCCCGGCTGCTTTGATGCGCTGCTGCGCGACACGGTCGTGGGCCATGTTTCAACGGCGCTCTCCGCACCGGACACCGGCGAGATCACCGGGCTCCTGCTGGAACCGGCCTATCGGGGCCGCCGCCTCGGTGAGCAGCTCATCGGCTGTGCCGTCTGCCAGCTCCGCGCCGAGGGCGCGAAGCGCCTGGTCGTGCAGCTTCCCCCGGAGCATCCGGCCCGCGGCTTCTTCCGCTATTTTGGCTTCGCCGAACAGGGGAGTGACAGGCTGGAACGCTCGATCGAAGTTCCGGAACTCAAATGATCAAAAATGCCCATCCGCCATCTGGCGGATGGGCGATGATTTTACCGGCCGCCGGCCATGCCGGTGCCGCGCTGTGTCGCGGTGGAGCCGCTCGTGCCGATGTGGCCCGTCGTCCCGCTGTACGTCTGGCCGTTCGTGCTGTGATAGGTCTGACCATTCGTGCCGTCGTTGTACGTCCGGTCGTTTGTTCCGCTGTACGTGCGGCCGGTCGTCCCGTTGTACGTTTGACCGTTGGTGCCGTTATACGTGCGGCCGGTCGTCCCGTTGTACGTTTGACCGTTGGTGCCGTTATACGTGCGGCCGGTCGTGCCATTATAGGTCTGACCGTTCGTGCCATTATAGGTCTGGCCGTCCATGCCGCTGTAACCGTTGTAATAGTCGTTCGTGCCGTTCACGCGGCCATCGGTTGTGGTCGATACGTTGCCGTACATCCCGTTCGGGCCGACGCGGCCCGTCGCGCTGCACCCGGCCAGCACAAGCGCCAGCAGGCAGACTGCCAGCAAGCAGATCCAGATTCTTCTCATATTCGTTTCCTCCCAAAGTGAAAAATTTCGTTGCTGACCCTTAGTCTGCCGCTTTTTCGTGCCATTATCCGGGCTTCTGTAAAAAATCGCTATAAAACGATTGATTCTTATAAAAAAATTTAGTATAATGGTTTAGCTATAATAAATGAAGGAGTCGTTCCCATGAAAAAACTCACCGCCAAAAAGGGCGTCGAATGCATGGCCTGTCTCGAGTGTGTTCGTGCCTGTTCCAATGCCTTCTACAAAGAATTTGATCCTGCCAAGGCATGTCTTCAGATCGTTGACCGCAAGGGCGCGGCCAAGCCGATCCTCTGCGTGCAGTGCGGCAAATGTGCCGAAGCATGTCCCAACGGCGCCATCACGCAGAACGCAAAGGGCGTCTACACCGTCAACAAGAAGCTCTGCACCGGCTGCGGCCAGTGCGTCGAGGCATGTCCCTTCGGCGTGATGGTCAAGGCCGAGACGAGCGAGTTCGCCTCCAAGTGCATCGCCTGCGGCATCTGCGCCAAGGCCTGTCCGATGGAGCTCCTCGAGGTCGTCGAAAAATAAACTTGAAATCAAAACCGCCCATCCGGGATCCCGGATGGGCGGTTTGCTATGTTTGCTTTAGGCCTTTTTCGCAAGCTTGGGCCGCGGCAGCTGCGAGAGCACGATGGCCGCGAACATGATCGCGCAGCCGAGCAGCTCCCGGCCCGAGAGCGTCTGCCCGCCGATCAGCCAGCCGAAGAGCGCCGCAAACACCGATTCCAGACTCATGATCATTGAGGCGATCGTCGGCGGGACGCTTTGCTGGCCCAGAATTTGCATCGTATAGGCCACGCCGCCGGACATCACGCCCGCGTATACGATCGGGAACCAGCTGCGCAGGATGTCGCTCCAGACCGGCGTCTCCAGCGCGAACATTCCGACGTAGGAGAGCGCCGCGCACACGAAAAACTGCGTACAGGCCAGCCGCACACCGTCGAGCTTTCCCGACACCGAGTCGATCTTCAGAATGTGCAGCGCGAAGATCACCGCGCAGCCCAGCGTCAGCAGGTCGCCCACATTGACCGAGACCGCGCCGCTCACGCTCAGGATGTAGAGACCCACGACCGCGATCACCGCGTAGATCCAGGTGAACACATCCGTCTTCCGCCCGAACAGCAGCCCGATCAGCGGCACCAGCACGATGTAGAGCGCGGTGATAAAGCCTGACTTGCCGACCGATGTGTAGAGCAGGCCATACTGCTGCAAAATGCTCGCCGCGCAGAGCAGCACACCGCAAACCGCGCCGGAACCATATTGGATTTTTTTCGCTTCGCGCGTGACCGGCTTCTTTGTGAATTTGCCCATCTTATCGCAGATCGCGATAAACGGCAGCAGCGCCAGCCCCGCCAGCGTATAGCGGATCGCCTGCATCGTAAACGGCCCGATGTGCTCCATGCCGCTCTGCTGGGCGAGGAACGCCGAGCCCCAGATCATCGCGGTCACAAACAGCATCAAGCTGCCGGTCGTCTCTTTTTTCTTCATAGCCAGGATCTCCTTGTCACGCACGAGCGTGAATAAAATTCATAAATTCCTGCATATATTATCACATCGTGCGGTGTATGTCAATTCTAAATATGGACTTGAGAAACCAACGCATTTATGATACCATAGAGCACAGAAAGGGGACGAAACCATGAAAAAAATCCCGGAACGAAACGAAATCGCCCAAAAAGACAAATGGGCCATCGAAGATCTCTATGCCTCTCCTGACCTCTGGCAAGAGGATCTGAAGAAATTGCAGGAATTGGGGCAGGAATTGGCTGCTTTTTCCGGAAAACTCAACACTTCCGCGCAGGATCTGCTCGCCTACATGCACCTGAACGAGCAGGTTTCCGTGCTCTATGACACCCTTGGCAACTATGCCTATCGACGTGCCGACGAGGATACCCGCGTCGCGGAATTCCAGAACCTGGTCGGCCAGCTCACAAAGACCGGCGTCGAACTCGGCGAGCAGACGAGCTTTGAAGTGCCGGAGCTGCTGTCCATCTCGGATGAGACGATGGAGCAGTTCTACAAGGAGGTACCGGAACTCGAACTTTATCGCCGCCATTTTGACATCATTCGCCGCAAACGTCCGCATATCCTCTCTGAAAAAGAAGAAAAACTGCTGGCCGCCGCGGGCGAGATGGCGGGCGCGCCGCACCGCGTGTTCTCCCTGTTCTCCGACGCCGATATGAAATTCCCGGACGCGCTGGACGCTGAGGGGAACGCCCATCAGGTCACGCAGGGCACCTATGTGGCCTGCCTGAAATCGCCCGACCGTACCCTCCGCAAGAACGCCTACGACGCCTACTACAGCGTCTATCAGAACTACAAAAACTCCCTCGCCGCCATGCTCGGCGCACAGGTCAAGCAGCTGGAGTTCTTCGCGAAGGCCCGCAATTATCCCACCGCACAGGAGGCCGCCCTTGACTCGACCGAGGTTCCGGTCAGTGTCTATTCCAATCTGATCGAAGCTGTCCATCACAATTTTGACAAAATGCACCGCTACATGCGCCTGCGCAAGCGGCTGATGGGTTTGGACGAGCTGCATTTTTACGACATCTATACCGCGCTTTTGCCCGATGTAGACGTCAATATTCCGTATGAAGACGCGAAAAAGACCGTCACTGAGGCGTTGACCTGCCTGGGCAAAGAGTATGGCGATCTTCTGAATCAGGGCTTCACGAACCGCTGGATTGACGTGTATGAAAATGTCGGCAAGCGCTCCGGCGCGTACTCTGCTGGCACACTTGTCCATCCGTTCGTCCTGCTGAACTACACCGGCACGCTCGACAGCCAGTTCACGCTCGCGCACGAAATGGGCCACGCGCTGCACTCCTACCTCTCGAACCACACGCAGCCGACCATCTATCAGGATTATGTCATCTTCGTGGCTGAGGTCGCCTCGACCTGCAACGAGGCTCTGCTGATGCAGCACCTGCTCAAGCAGACGACCGACAAGCGGCAGCGCGCCTACCTCATCAACTACTTCCTCGAGCAGTTCCGCACCACGCTCTACCGGCAGACAATGTTCGCCGAGTTCGAGCTGCGCATCGCGGAGCTCAGCCGCGCGGGCCAGACCCTGACGGCCGATCTGCTCTGCGAGGAGTATCGGAAGCTGAACGAGGCGTATTACGGGCCCGACGTTGTGCTCGACGAGAATATCGCACTCGAATGGGCCAGGATCCCTCATTTTTATTACAATTACTATGTGTTCCAGTACGCAACGGGCTATTCTGCGGCCATCGCGCTCTCGCAGCGCATCCTCGCCGAGGGCGAGCCGGCGGTGCGCGATTACCTCGGCTTCCTCTCCGGTGGCTGCAGCAAGACCCCGATCGATCTGCTGCGCGGCGCAGGCGTCGACATGACCACGCCGCAGCCGGTCGAGTCCGCGCTGAAGCTCTTCGGCGAGCTGCTCGATGAAATGGAGGCCCTTCTGCCGTGACGCGCGAGGATCTGTTCCTGCCCGTGCTGCACAGCTTTGAGAACGGAAACACCTTCACCGGCAGCTACGGCCGGATGCGCTTCAAGGCCACGCCGAACGTTGTGATGTTGACGCCAAAGGAGGTCAACCTCCCGGAGAGTTCGATCCGCGTCGAGGTCTGGCACGGGCTGCTGTGCTATGAAAAGAGCGAGATGGAGGACGAGCGGACGTTCCCGATGTCGGAGGAGGGCCGCGCGGAGATGCATGCCTGGCTCAAGGCGCACATTGCGCCGGAGGAGCTGGTATGAGCCGCGTCGTCCGCGTCACCGACTTTGCCGCACCGGAACTGGATATTATGCAAGAACAACGGAAAATCAGCTCGTCTGCCGCGAGGATCCGGAAAACGGCAAATTCATCGCCGAGACGCCGATGGTCATCGAGCGCGCGCTGGACGCTGGATATGTTCCGGTCTCGTTCCTGATGGAGGAAAAATACCTTGAGAATCAAGGGAAAGCCTTTATGGAGCGCTGCCCGGACGTCCCGGTCTACACGGCGGAGCTGTCTGTCCTGCAAAATCTGATCGGCTATCCGCTCACGCGCGGAATGCTCTGCGCGATGCGCCGCCGCCCTGCGCCGGAGCTGTCTGCACTCTGCAAAGCATCCCGCCGTGTCGCCGTGCTGGAGAACGTGATGAACCCGACGAACGTCGGCGCGATCTTCCGCTCCGCCGCGGCTCTCGGCATGGGCGCTGTGCTTTTAACGCCCGACTGCAGCGATCCGCTCTACCGCCGCGCGATCCGCGTCGCGATGGGCACGGTCTTCCAGATCCCGTGGACCTACGTGGACGGGGATTGGCCGAAGCTGTTGAAAGCACATGGCTTTTCCACGGTCGCGATGGCGCTCTGCCCGGATTCCCGCGCGCTGAACGACCCGGAGATCGCCGCGCAGGAGCGCCTCGCCATCGTCCTCGGCACCGAGGGGGACGGTCTCGCGGCCAGCACCATCGCCGCCTGTGACTATACCGTCCGCATCCCGATGGCGCACGGCGTCGATTCACTGAACGTCGCCGCGGCCAGTGCTGTGGCCTTTTACCAGCTAGGTCAATTACCATAATTGTTGAAAAAATCCCCCTGTTTCCTCGGAAACAGGGGGATTTTTCAATGCTCTTTGACGCTTTTGATCTCTTGCAATTCAAAGCGATATTGTTGCTTACAATCTGGATATTTCGCGTGGTCGACCTCGCTGAGGAACATTTCGAGCGGCCGTACCCAGAGCCCGCCGTCGCCGTACAGCTTCCGGTAGACGACGACCTGCGCGCCCGTTTCCGAGTCGTGCGCAACGTCCTCCACCAGATAATAGTCGCCCTTGAAGTGCCGGTAGACCCGT
>CAJMLC010000057.1 GCA_905214155.1 uncultured bacterium
TATAGAGAAGCAGCTTTGACAACTTATACATTCTCGCATCCCCCAGTCTGCGCGGAGCGCAGACTGCCCCCTCTTGGCCTTTTCGGGCAACCAATGGTCGTCCTCCCTACGTTCCCCGCCGGAAGTACGACAGACTACGTAGGGGCGGGCATGGCCCGCCCGAAGGGCCGATGCTCTCATCGGCCCGTATGATCTGCATAAGAGCGACGGTCTCCAAAACCGTAGGCTCAGGCTTCAGGCCCTTGTGGGCTGCGCGGCCTTATGGTTCACGGAGTTCTGCGATCAGTGCCTCCGCGCAGCGCAGCCCGTCGACCGCCGCGGACGTGATGCCCCCGGCATAGCCAGCGCCCTCGCCGCAGGGATAGAGGCCCCGCAGCCCGACTGACTGCTTCGTCTCGCCGCGCAGGATGCGCACGGGGCTGGAGCTGCGCGTCTCCGGCGCGGTCAATACCGCGTCCGGACTGGCAAAACCGTGCAGCTTCCGATCCAGCGCCGGGATGGCCTGTTCGAGCACGGATGTGATCCGCTCCGGCAGAACATCGTGCAGATCGCAGAGCGTCACACCCGGCCGATACGTCGGCCGGACACTGCCAAGCGTCGTACTGGCCCGGTGCGCCAGAAAATCGCCCGCCAGCTGCGCCGGAGCCTGATAATTCGCGCCGCCCGCGCGGAACGCCGCCCGCTCAATTTCACGCTGCCAGCGCATCCCGCCGAGGACATCCTTCTCTGGAAAATCCTCCGGTGTGAGCGTCACGAGCAGCGCCGCGTTCGCGTTCTCGCCGTCCCGCGCAAAGTCGCTCATCCCGTTCGTCACCACGCCGCCTTCCTCGCTCGCCGCGGCGACGACGTGCCCGCCGGGGCACATGCAGAACGTGTAGGCCGACGTCCCGTCCGGAAAACGCACATTCAATTTATAGTCCGCCGCGCCGAGCCGGTCTGCAAACGCGCCATACTGGCTCTCGTTTACCATCTCCTGCCGGTGCTCGATTCGCACGCCCATTGAGAACGCCTTCGCCTCCATCGGCACGCCGCTCTGCAGCAGCGTCTCAAACGTGTCGCGCGCGCTGTGCCCGATCGCCAGAATAGCATGGCGGCACGGGAGCGTATACGTCTCTCCCCTTTCGCAGACCTCCACCCCGGAGAGCGCACCGCCCTCCCGCAAAAATCCCGTGACCTGCGCGCCGAAGCGCACCTCGCCGCCGAGCGCAAGGATGCGCCGCCTCAGATTCTGCACCACGGTCAGCAGCACGTCTGTCCCGATGTGCGGCTTCGCATCGTAGAGGATCGATTCATCCGCGCCCGCCGCCGCGAACTGCTCCAGGATCCACTGGATGCGCGGGTCGTTGACGCCGGTATTGAGCTTCCCGTCGGAGAATGTCCCCGCGCCGCCCTCGCCGAACTGCACATTGCTCGCCGGGTCGAGCGTACCCGTTTCCCAGAACCGCCGCACCGCCTCGTGCCGTGCGGCCGCGTCCTGCCCGCGCTCGAGCACGATGGGCCGCAGCCCAGCCAGCGCGAGCGCGAGCGCCGCGAACATCCCGCCCGGCCCGAATCCGATCACCACCGGCCGTTCGTCCGTCTGCGCCGCGCACGGCGGCTCATATATAGTTGTGACCGCGATGGCCGCCTTCGGGTTCCGGGCCATCTTCAAGATCTTCTCTTCCTTCCCGTCGACTGTCACGTCGACGGTGCAGACCACGCGCACGTCCTGCTTTTTCCGCGCGTCGACCGAGCGGCGATGGATGCGCAGCTCCGTGATTTTATCCGGAGCAAGGCGTAATGCCTTTGCCGCCGCGCGGAGCAGCGCCTCCCGGCTGTCCTCGCCGGGGGTGAACGTCAGATTCTGGATCCGGATCATGCGTCCTCCCCGCCCTTCCCGAGCTTACCAGCGACATATCCGCTCGACCAAGCCCATTGCAGGTTGAATCCGCCGCAGTCCCCGTCGATGTCCAGCACCTCGCCCGCTGCGAACACGCCGGGCGCCAATCGGCTCTCGAGCGTATCCGCCCGGAACTCCGAAACCAGCACACCGCCCACCGTCACCTGCGCATTGTCAAAGCCCTTCACGCCCGTAACATCGAGCGGAAACGCCTTCGCAAGTTTACATAATTCATCTATCTGTGCATCGCTGACGCTGTCGAGCGGCTCCGCCATCGCAATGCCAGCCCGCTTGAGCACCGTCTTCCCGAGCCGCGACTGCAAACTCCCGGAAAACAGCTCCTCCGCCGGGAGCTGCGGGAACCGTTCGCGCCGCTCCCGCAAAAACGCCGCCAGGGCCTCCGCCGGATAGTCCCGGAAGAGGTCAAGCACGAGCGTCAGCCCTTCCCCGCCGGTCGACGCGGCGCGCGAGAGTTCGAACGCGACCGGCCCGCTCACGCCAAACTCCGTGAATTGCAGCTCTCCCGCTGTCTCCTGGATCACGCGCCCGCCGCGCCGCAGCGCGACACGGCAATCGGCACGGACGCCCTTGAGCGCCTTGACCCACGTGGGATCGGTCTCGATCTGCGTCAGGCAGGGATAGAGCGCCGTGCAGGAATGGCCGAGCTGTCCGAGCAGAAAATACCCGGATCTCACACCGCCGAGGCGCTTGCCCGCGCAGCCGCCGCAGCAGACGATCAGCCTGTCGCCGAAATACTTCTCCCCGGTCGCAGACACTGCCTCATAGCCGCGCGCCTTTTTCTTGACCTCGATCACATCGCACGACGGCACGACCGTCACGCCGCGCTGCTCCACCGCGAAGCGTAGCACATCGAGCACGCTCGACGCCTGATCGCTCAGCGGATAGACCTTGCCGTCCGCCTCCGCCACGGTCAGAAGCCCCAGCGCACGGAAATAATCCAGCGTCCGCCGCACGCCGAAGCGCTCCAGCGCCGGTTTTACGAACTCCGGCGCGGCCCCATGATAGTGCGAAGCGTCCGCGCCGAGATTTGTCAGGTTGCAGCGGCCGTTGCCCGTGGCCAGCAGCTTGCGGCCCACGCGGCCCTGCCGCTCCAGCAGCGTCACCCGGTTCGCGCCGTCCTCCGCCGCGCTCAGCGCGGCCATCAGGCCGCTGGCCCCGCCGCCAATGATCAAGACTTTCATGCGCGTCCTCCGTTGTTGAAAAATGAATATTATTTAGTATAAACCATCTTGTCGGACTTGCCAAGTGTCAATTCGGCTGGTACAATACATTGCGAACGAACGTGCAAAGGAGGCCCCGCCATGGACAAGCGTGAACAGATCGCGCATCTCGCCGCGACGCGCGAGGAAGAGATGCTGCTCTTGCGCGTGTGCGAAAAACTGGATACCGCCATGCAGCGGGACATCCCGGCAGCGACGAATTTTCTCTCCAAGCGGGAGCAGATGCTCGTCTGCGAGGTGCTGCGCGGCGCGCCGGTCCGCTTTTTCGGCGGACTTTCCACGGCGGAGCGAGAGATCGGCTGCTACCTGCCGGACTATCTGGACGAGGATTGGCTGACGGGCGAGGATGGCCCAGTCGCCGCCGTGCGCGCCGCGTTTTTTGAGCGCGACACGCTCACGCACCGCGATTTTCTCGGCGCGCTGATGGGCTGCGGCATCAAGCGGGAGACCGTCGGCGACATCTACGTGGCCGAGGGCCGCTGCGACTTTCTCGTCACGCGCGACATCCTGCCCTACGTCCTGCAAAACCTGACCGACGCGGGCCGGACGCGGCTGCACCTCGAGGAGATCCCACTCTCCGCGCTCGAAGCGCCGGAGCAGAAGACGAAGCAGATCCGCGGCACGGTCTCGTCCCTGCGACTGGACGGCGTCGTGGCCGAGGGCTTTGCGCTCAGCCGCTCGCGCGCGGCGGAGGTCATCACTGCGGGCAAAACGGAGCTGAACTACACGCTCTGCGCCAAGCCGGACCGGGCTGTCGCCGAGGGCGACGTGATCTCGGTGCGGGGCCTTGGCAAAATGCGGCTGGAGGCCGTCGGCGGAAACACGAAAAAAGGGCGGATCTCGATCGAGATCTGCCGGTACATCTAGGAGGCTACTATGGACAAATCCAGAATCGAACGCATCAACGAGCTGGCCCGCAAGGCCAAGGCCGAGGGCCTGACCGAGGAGGAGATCCTCGAGCGCGACCGGCTGCGGCGCGAGTATGTCGCGGCGTTCCGCGAAAATCTCGTCGCGGAGCTCGAGAACACCTACATTGTCGACGCCAAAGGCAACAAGCGCAAGCTGAAGTCCAATGCCGAAAAGCATGCGGATAAAATTCTGAAATACCCGAACTGAGATGCAGATCACAAACTTTTCGTTTCTCTTCCTCTTTCTCCCCTGCGCGCTTCTGTTTGCCTTCCTGACCCGCAAACGCCTGCAGGGCCAGAACCTCGCGCTGCTCGCGCTGAGCCTCGCGTTCTACGCCTGTTCCGGGCTGCGTGGGCTGTCCGTACTGCTTGCGCTGAGCTTTGCCGTGTGGCTGCTGGCGCGGCTGCGCGGGCGCGGCTGGCAGACGCTCGGCATCGTGGTCTGCATTGCGGCGCTCTGCTATTTCAAGTATACCGGCTTTCTGACCGACAACTGGAACCGGCTGACCGGGCTGAACGCCGCGATCCCGACGATCGCCGCGCCGCTCGGCATCTCGTTTTTCACGTTCCTCGCCATCAGCTATCTGGCGGATGTCCGGCGGGGCGCGATCCCGGCGGAGCGGAGCTTTGGCCGTCTGCTGCTCTATTTCACGTTCTTCCCCAAGGCCGCGCAGGGTCCGCTGATGCGCTATGACGGCCTTGCGCCGCAGCTCGCACAGCGGCAGGCCGACCTGCCGGCTGGCATCGAGCGCTTCATCCTCGGCCTTGGAAAAAAGGTCCTGCTGGCCGAGGCGGCGGGAAAGGTCGCCTCGCAGGTATTCGTGCTGTCCGCCGTGGCTCTGACGCCGGGGAAAATGTGGCTCGGCGCGATCTGCTACGCGCTGCAGATCTTCTTCGACTTTGCAGGCTATACCGACATGGCCCTCGGCCTTGGCCGGATGTTCGGCTTCGCGCTGCCGGAAAACTTCAACTACCCCTATCTGGCCGATTCCGTCACGGACTTCTGGCGGCGCTGGCATATCACGCTCTCGCAGTGGTTCCGCGACTATGTCTACATCCCCCTCGGCGGCAACCGCAGGGGCAAAGCGCGGCAGATTCTGAATCTCTGCGTCGTCTGGCTGCTGACCGGCCTCTGGCACGGGAGCGCATGGACATTTGTGGCGTGGGGTGCGTGGTACGCGGCGCTGCTGATCCTGGAGAAGCTGTTTTTGGGCCGCTGGCTGCAAAAAGCGCCGAAGATCCTCCGCCATCTCTACGCCCTGCTCGCCATCCTGATCGGCTGGATCATCTTCAACAGCCCGAGTCTCGGCGCGGCAGGCAAATATCTGCGCGCGCTCTGCTTCCTCGGCGAGGGGACGGGCGCGGACGCGCCGTTCTTCCTGCTGACGCTGCGGCAGTACGGCCTGCAGCTGGCTGCCGCGCTGGCGCTCTGCACGCCGGTCGGCAAACGGCTGCTGGAACGGCTGGAAGGCAGCACAGCGGGCCGCTGGCTCAAGCTCGTCCTGCTTGGCGCGGTCTTCGCGCTGTCACTGCTGGCGATGACCGGCTCGACGATGCAGGCGTTCATCTACGCGCAGTTTTAGGAGGTACGGCCATGAACCTGACAAAGAAACTGCTGTGCCTCGGCTTTCTGCTCGTGCTGGTGCTCGTGCCGCTGCTGACAGCCTACGGTGTGCTGACCAACCCCATCGGCTGGTCGGCACAGGAAAACCGCGCCCTCGCGGGCAAGCCGGAGGTCTCTGCCGCCGCACTCTGGACGGGCGACACCGCCGTGCAGACCGAGGATTTTCTGAAGGATCATCTCTACAAACGCAATGCCATTCTGAAATTCGGCGTCTGGTTCCAGATGCGTGTGCTGCACCGGCCCGTGGTGGAGGATGTGGTGCTCGGTTCGGAAGTCCTGCTCCCGGTGGCGGAGATCGCGGATTACCGCGTTGGAAAGCTCGAAAAGCGGGCGGACGCGATGGCAGAGAGCCTCGCGGCCATTCAGGCCGCGACCGAGGACGCAGGCGGGCAGTTCTGCTACGTCCTCGTCCCGGAGCAGCGTTCGGCCCTGCGGGACTACTACCCGGACTGGATGGAAAACCGCGCCGCGCAGTATGACGCCACGCGCGCGGCCTTCACCGCCGCGATGGAAGCGCACGGCGTCGCGATGCTCGACCTGACGGAGACCTACCGCGCCGTGGACGATCTCACGGAATACTATTCCACGGTCGACCACCATTACACCCTCCAAGGTGCGGCGCTGGCCTATCAAGCGGTCTGCGATGCGCTGGAGCTGCCCTTCGTGCAGCCCGATGTACAGGTCACGGATCAAGTCTTTATTGGCACCTACAACCGGAAGCTGTACGGCCTGTCCCCCGTCTCAGAGCAGTTCCAGTCCGATCTTGCGGAGTCCATCCCCTACTCCCGCTGGGACAACGGCGAACGCACCGACCGCCCCATGATCGACGCCTCCGGCGCGGAAGCCTATTACACCGCCTACATGGGCGGCGACATGGGCGAGACGATCGTCCAGACCGACTGGCCGGAGCTCGGCAAAATTCTGATCGTCGGCGATTCGTTCACGAACGCCTTTGAAACGCTCTGCTATCGCAGCTTCGGCGAGATGCGGAGCCTCGATTTCCGGCACTACTCTGAAAAATCGCTCACCGAGTACATTCAGGACTATCAGCCGGACGTCGTCCTCGTCATGCGCGACGACCTCACCTGCCTGAACACCGGCGGCAACGGTTCTCTGGAATAACCATACAATAAACGCCTCTCTGCAACATGCAGAGAGGCGTTTTGCCGTCTTATTCAGAACGTCGCGACCTCGCGCTCCGGCGCACTGGCCGGGGCAACGGTCAGCGCCGTCAGGATCGGGCCGACGCCCTTGTAGAGCGGATGGCGCTGCACCGTGACCTTCGCTGTCACCTGAACCCACGAACGGGGCTTCAGGCCCTCACTGCCAACAAATTTGCACGGCAGGCCCATGAACGTGATATCCGCCTCGCAGCAGGTCATCACGAAACGGCCGGGTGCAAACATGCCCTCCTTCTCGCGGCGCAGACGCGCGACCTGCCCCTTGAACGAGACGGTCTTGCCGTCGTACTTCTTCGGCTCTTCGGTGATGTCACGGTAGAACAGAGCATAATCCTCATCCTGGATCTCGATGATGCCCGCGTTGATGTCGAACGGCAGCGGGTCGACGATCTCGTCGAACTGGCTTGTGCCGTCGGTGTATTCGTACATAATATCGATCTTCCGGTTGACCGCCCGGGCGATCTTGTGGAACGGCATGATGTCCGCTCCCGGCGTCATCCGGTTGAACACGACCAGCTCCGCACCCATCAGCTTGTCCACGACCAACTGGCGCATATTGGCATTATAACCCTGGAATGTCTGCGCATCAGCAAACATGACCTCCTGCGCGATTACCCAGGAATCCGGCGTCTTCATGTAGAAGTCTGCCGCCTGATGCATGCCGTTCAACTCGGCAACCACGCGCTCGGCGTTGTACTTCCTGCGCAGCCCCTCGAGAAATTCCGGGCTGAGCTCGTCATAGTCCGGCGTCTCAAGATAGACATTCTGGCTCGGGTAACGGGAGAGATCATATTCCTCCTCGCCCTCTTCGAGCACAAGCAGGAGCGTCTTCTCGCCGGAGTTGAAGCGCGGATCTTCCAGCGTCTCCTGAATGAATTTCGTCTTGCCGGACTCCAGAAAGCCGGTGAAGACGTACATTGGGATCTGTTCCATCGTCTGCTCCTCAGTGCGCCGTGCCGAACAGCTCGGCCACGGCCTGTTCGTTCAGCTTCGAGCCGATCACACAGATCCGGCCCGTGACCATCGCGCCGCCCTCACGGATGTCCGGCTCACCCGGAACATAGTCAAAGTGGATCCACTTGCCGCCCTCGGCGTTCGCCACATAGCCCTTGCAGCGCAGCACCATGCCGTATTTCTCCGCGTCCTCGAGCGCCTTCAGGCAGCCCTCGATTTCGTCCTTGGTAAATTTCTTGTGCGTCTCCTCTCCCCAGCTGACGAACACCTCGTCGGCGTCGTGGCCGTGGTGATGGTGATGATGATGGTGCTCGCCGTCCTCATCATGGTGATGGTGGCAGCAGCAGTCTGGATCGTCACACTCGTCCTCGTCGTCATCGTCATGATGATGATGGTGGTGTTCGTGCTCGTCCTCATCGTCATCGTCGTCGTCGTGATGGTGATGATGATGTTCATGCTCATCCTCGTCCTCGTCATCATCGTCGTCATGATGGTGATGATGGCAGCTGCAATCCGGGTCGTCACACTCGTCGTCATCGTCGTCGTGATGATGATGGTGGTGCGCCTCTTCTTCCATCTTCTCGAGTTCGAGCGCGATGGAGGTCTTCTTCTCCATGGCCTCTTCGATCTGTGCCCCGGTCAGCTCCGGCCACGGCGTGGTAACGATCACGGCGTCGTGATTCTTCTCGCGAATCAGGTCAACGCAGGCGTCGAGCTTGGCCTCGGGCATGCCATCCGTGCGGGAGAGGATGATGGTGTTGGCCGTTTCGATCTGGTTGTTGTAGAACTCGCCGAAGTTCTTCATATACATCTTGCACTTCGTCGCGTCTGCCACGGTGACGAAATTGCCGAGCTTGACGTCGTCGTTCGTCACGCGCTGCACGGCCTTGATGACATCCGACAGCTTGCCGACGCCGGACGGCTCGATCAGGATGCGGTCGGGCGCGTACTCGGCCACAACCTTCTCCAGCGCCTTGCCGAAATCGCCCACGAGCGAGCAGCAGATACAGCCAGAGTTCATCTCGGTGATGGCGATGCCGGCCTCCTGCAAAAAGCCGCCGTCGATGCCGATCTCGCCGAATTCGTTCTCGATCAGCACGAGCTTTTCGCCGGAATAGGCTTCCTTGATCATCTTCTTGATGAGCGTCGTCTTGCCCGCGCCGAGAAAGCCGGAATAAATATCGATTCTGGTCATAAAAACACCTTCTGTTTTAATTTTTAACAAATGTATTATAGCACGCCCGTCAAGAGCTGGAAGACCTTTTTTCAAAAGATTTACGATTCTTTCATATTTTCCGGCCCGTATTTTTGTTGCACATAGAATTTTAGAATTCCGTTTTCTGCGCAAAAAGAAACAGCGCATCCCGGATGGGATGTGCTGTTTCCTGGCGCGGAAGGAGAGATTCGAATTTTCCTTATAGTGTAAAATACGGAATCATCCTGTCTATCGCTTATGAACTTTTTCGAAAAGAAGCTCATCCCGGAAAATCTGGTATTATGAAATGATAGCTGTAAGCGGAAAAAATAGGAAAAAATATTTGGCAGCATTTGAGACAAAATTAACACTTTTTTGAACTCGTTCGAAGTAGCATCGAATCGAAGTAAGCGCAGGAAAAGGCCCGCATTTGGAATGATACCCGCTGATTTCCGAAAGGGTCGGATTTGAAATCCGAGCAGTGAATGTGAGGATCGCAACTCGATTTTGTGGTTTTTCCTTGTCTCGTATCTACTGGATTTCTCCGAAAAAAATCCGCAAAAAGAGAGTAGACCGAAAAAACGCAACAGGCTGCAGAAAATTTCCTGCGGCCTATTGTGTTTCACTGTGCTCACTTCAAATGATGTCGCCTTAAATTCTGATTGCTTCCGGCGTTACAGCACCAACCCCTGAATTGCATTCTCATACAGGAATGTTTTCAGCGGCTCTGCTTCGGCGGTATCGTAGTAGTTCAGCAGCGCTTCGTTGAACTGCTCCATATTCCGGGCCGAGATGGTGAGCATACCTGCTCCAGCTTGTAGCAGAATTTTATTCGCCAGCGTCAGACTGGTGCGCTTGTTGCCGTCCCAGAAAAGCTGTCCGCGTGTGCCCCAGCAGAAGGCCGTCAGCGCCTTATCTGTGGCCGAAGTATCGGCGGTAAGGATCATAGCCAGTTCTGCCCGGACAGCCGTTTCCTGCGGTACAGGCGGCGTGTAATCCGTACCGGAAATGGCCACGCTGCCAGTGCGCAGCTTGCCCCACTCAAGCGCCTCGTTGCGGGCGATAAACTCGTTCAGCTTGCAGAGATATTCCAGTGTGGTCGGCTCATCGATCGAACCCATCAGGAAACGCCATGCGTCGCGCATGTTGAGAATCGCCTGAATATCGTCTATCTGTACGCCGGGGACATTGATGCCTTCCAGAATGGTCTTCGTCTGTGGAAATGTCACGGCTCGGTTCTCCATCTTCATGCCGCAGTAGACATTTTCATCCCATTTCTTTTTGGCGAGAAAACGGCTCTGCTCCGGTGTCAGATGGTATCGGTCAGGGTAGGTCACTTTATCTCACCGTCCTTTTCCACTGCAACAGAAATCTCATTTTCAACAGCGTCAATGACAAATTGGTTCAAAGATTTTCCTCGATTTGCTGCTGCATTTTTCAAACGACTTTTCGTCCCTTTTTCCTCTCTTATCCGCACTTCGTCAAGTTTTTCAAGATATTTTACAGATGCCTT
>CAJMLC010000058.1 GCA_905214155.1 uncultured bacterium
GTGTCACCCGTTCTACACCGGCAAGCAGAAGCTTGTTGACACCGGTGGACGTGTCGACCGTTTCAACAAGAAATACGGCCTGAAGTAAGAAGCAAGTCCGCACCGTGTATCGGTGCGGGCTTTTTTCATATTTGTCGGAATTTGCCGAACGCACCAATACACCGCCAGAGCGCGCCATGCGGCGCAATGGAGGTATTTTTATGGAACAGAATGTCAAGGTCATGCAGGAGAAGGCCGTTCTGGTCGGCCTGAACTGCGACCTGTTTACCAAAGAAGAGGCCGCGAACGAGCGGACGCTGGACGAGCTGGAGGCGCTGCTCGAAACGGCGGGCGGCGTCTGTGTCGGGAAGCTTTTGCAGAACCGGCACGAGCCGGATCCGCACTCGTTCATCGGCGAAGGAAAAGCTGAAGAGGTGCGCGAGTGGGTGCAGAACACGGGCGCGACGCTCGTGATCTTCGACAACGACCTCACGCCCTCGCAGGTGCGCGCGCTCGAGGAGGCCACAAAGGCCCACGTTCTCGACCGGAGCGCCCTCATCCTCGATATTTTCGCCCAGCGCGCAAAGACGCGCGAGGGCAAGCTGCAAGTGGAGCTTGCACAATATAAATATTATCTGCCGCGGCTGACGACGTGGAACGAAGAGATGGGCCGCCTCGGCGGCGGCATCGGCACGCGCGGCCCCGGCGAAACGCAGCTCGAGACCGACAAGCGGCACATCCGCGCCCGCATCTCAAAGCTCCAGAGCGAGCTGAAGGAGGTGCGCAAGATCCGCGCCGTCCAGCGCGAGCGGCGCATGAAAAACGACGTGCCCGTGATATGCCTCGTCGGCTATACGAACGCAGGGAAATCGACGCTGCTCAACGCCCTCACCGGCGCAGGCATCCCGGCGAATAACCGTCTGTTTGACACGCTGGACACGACGTCGCGGCAGCTGACCGTCTCGGATACGTGTCAGGCGATCCTGTCCGACACGGTCGGATTCATTGCCAAGCTGCCGCACCACCTCATCGAGGCGTTCCAGGCGACGCTGGAAGAGCTGCAGTATGCAGATCTCATCCTGCACGTCATCGATGCATCCGACCCCGACCGGAACGACCATATCGAGGTCGCGGAGCGGCTCATCGGCCAGCTCTGCAAGCCCGGCACGCCGGTCATCGAGTGCTATAACAAGTCCGACGTGGCCGAGGACGAACTGTTCCGCCGCCGCGACGGCGCGGTCGCCATCTCGGCAAGGACCGGCGAGGGCCTGCCGCAGCTGCTGGAGCTCATCGAGAAGGAGCTTGATCGCGGGCTGCATCATGTGAAGCTGCTGCTGCCCTACAGCGCGGCGGGCTTGGTCGATCTGCTGCACCAGAAGGCGAAGGTCACGGAGCTTTCCTACGAGGACGGCGGCATCGTCGCCCATGCCGTGGTGGACGAGCAGGTGTTCGGCAAAGTGCGCGACTATGTGGTGACGGAATGACAGAAGCTTACCTGACCCCGGCGGGCGCGGGATCGTCGGAATATGTGGAAAAAAAGAGCCGCTTTCTCGGGCGGGTGTTCGCCGTCTCGTCGGAGGACGAGGCGCGGGCCTTGCTCGAGGCGGTGAAAAAAGAGCACTATGACGCGCGGCACAACTGCTGGTGCTATATCCTGCGCGGCGGCGCGAAGCGCTACAGCGACGACGGCGAGCCGCAGGGCACGGCAGGGCAGCCGATGCTCAACGTGTTCGAGCGCGAGGGCATTGAAAACGTCCTCTGCGTCGTGACGCGGTATTTCGGCGGCATCCTGCTCGGCACGGGCGGACTCGTCCGCGCCTATACGGCGGCGGCGAAGGACGCGCTGCTGGACGCCGGCGTGAACGAGATGCGCCAGTGGGCCTCGCTCCGCGTTCAGACGCCCTACAATCTCTACGACCGGGTGCGGCTGGAGGCGGAAAAGCTGGGGGCTGTGTTTGAAAACACGGACTACGGCGCGGACATCACGCTCTCGCTGCTGCTGCCCGAGGAGGCGGCGGAGCCGTTCGCGCAGACGCTGCGCGAGCTTTCGGCGGGGCGGCTCGTGCCGGAGCAGACCGGCTCGGTCTTCCGCGGCGCGCTGCGGAAGTAGAACAGAAATTTCCAACGGCTATTCAAGAAAAATTCATGTTTTTCTGCTATTCTGAGATACACAGGTGATGGAACATGACCGTGCGGGAACGGATGGAACAGGAAGAATACGACGTCCTTGCGCCTCATGCGCAGAAAGCCGCGGAGAGCCAGGGCCGCCTCTATCCCGAGGAGGACAACGACGTGCGCACCTGCTATCAGCGGGATGCCGACCGGATCTTACATAGCAAGTCGTTCCGGCGGCTGATGCACAAGACGCAGGTCTTCCTCTCGCCGGAGGGCGACCATTACCGCACGCGCATGACGCATACGCTCGAGGTCGCGCGCATCGCACGCACGATCTGCCGCGGCCTGCGGCTCAATCAGGACCTCGCCGAGGCGGCGGCCTACGGGCACGACCTCGGCCACACGCCGTTCGGCCATGCGGGCGAGGCGGCGCTGACGGACATGATGGGCCGTCCGTTCCACCACAATGAACAGTCGCTCCGCGTGGTCGACCAGCTCGAGCGCGACGGCCGCGGGCTGAACCTCACCTACGAGGTGCGCATGGGCATCCTCGGCCACACGGGCACGTTCATCCCCGAGACATGGGAAGGGCAGATTGTCCGCGTGTCCGACCGCATCGCCTACATCAACCACGACATTGACGACGCCATGCGCGCCGGGATTTTGACGGAGGATGACATCCCGCGCGACATCGCGCTGGTGCTGGGCGGCTCCCATTCGGCCCGCATCAACACGCTCGTCGAAAACATGATCTATCATACGCAGGAGAGCGGCGTCCTCGGCATGGAGCCGGAGGTCGCGGGCGCGATGGACCGGCTGCGGACCTTCATGTTCCAGCACGTCTATACGAATCCCGTCGCCAAGGGCGAGGAATCGAAGGCGAAGGAGATCATCCGCCGCCTCTTCGAGTACTACAGCAAGCACCCGGACAAGCTCCCTGCGGATTTCATTCCGCAGCTCGACTTTGACGGCATGGAGCGCATCGTCTGCGACTATATCGCGGGCATGACCGATAAATACGCCATTTATAAGTATTCGGAGATTTTTATCCCCACCGCCTGGCAGGTGCGCTAAGATTTCACCGCAGTGAATAGCCCCCCTCTACGAAGAGGGGGGAAGATTGCCGAAGGCAATCAGGGGAGAGAAGATTTTGAAACTCCCCCAGACTTCGCGTTGCTCGGCCAGCCCCCTCTTCGTAGAGGGGCCTTTGGGTAGACAAGTCACATGCACAAGCCAGAAAGGAGGTCCGCTGCCATGCCATTCCCACAGCCGTTTCTCGATGCACTCGTCGAGCGCAATCCGATCGAAGAAGTCGTGGGCCAGTACGTCACGCTGACGCGCAAGGGCAGCAACCTCTTCGGCCTCTGCCCGTTCCACTCGGAGAAGACCGGCTCGTTCTCCGTCGCGCCGGAGAAGGGCATCTATTATTGCTTCGGCTGCCACAAGGGCGGCGGCGTGATCAACTTCATCATGGAGATCGAGTCGCTCAGCTATCCGGACGCCGTCCGCTTCCTCGCCAAGCGCGCGGGGCTGGAGGTGCCGGAGGACGAGGAATACCGCGCGCAGTACAAGCGCACTGAGCGGCTCTACGCCCTCTGCAAGGACGCGGCCCGCTGGTTCCGCAAGCAGCTGCTTGCCGATTGCGGCCGCGAAGCGCGGGATTATATCGTAAAGCGCGGCCTCTCCACGCAGACGGTCAACCGCTTCGGCCTCGGCTTCTCGCCGAACGAGTGGTCGGCCCTGATGGACGCGATGCAGAAGCAGGGCTACACGCAGAAGGAGCTGCTGGATGCGGGCCTCGCGGTCAACGGCAAGAAGGGCGGTGTCTACGACCGGTTCCGCAACCGCCTGATGTTCCCGATCATCGACGTTCGGGGCAACGTCATCGGCTTCGGCGGCCGCGTCATGGACGATTCCACGCCGAAATACTTAAACTCCCCGGAGACGGAGATCTTCAACAAGCGCAAAAATCTCTTCGCTCTGAACATCGCGAAAAAGAGCAAACAGGGCCGCATGATCCTGACGGAAGGCTATATGGACGCGATCTCGCTCCACCAATACGGCTTCGACTGCGCGGTCGCCTCGCTCGGCACGTCCCTGACGGAGGAGCACGCGGCGATCCTGGCCAAATATGTCCCCGAGGTCGTCCTGACCTACGACGGCGACGAGGCCGGGCAGAACGCCACACGCCGCGCCATCCCGATGCTGGAGAAGATGGGCCTGCGGGTGAAGGTCCTGCGGATGCAGGGCGCGAAGGACCCGGACGAATTTTTGAAGAAATACGGGGCCGATCGGTTCAGCCTCCTGCTGGACAAGTCGGAAAATCAGGCGGAATATCAGCTCGAGAGCTTGAAGCGCAAGTATGACCTGACCGACGACGAACAGCGCGTCGAGTTTCTGCAGAAGGCCGCGCAGCTCATCTCCACGTTCCCGAGCGCCGTGCAGCGCGAAATTTATGGCGCGCGCGCGGCGGAGGCCGCGGGCATTTCTGCGGACGCGATGAAGCTCGAGGTCACAAAGGCATACAAAAAACGCCGCTCGATCGAGCAGAAAAAGCAGCGCGAGATCGATCTTTCGCCCGCGCGGCAGCAGCAGCCGCTCGTGCGCAGCATTCGCTATGACAATGTCCGCTCCGCGATGGCGGAGGAGGGGCTGCTGCGGATGCTGCTGAAGGAGCCGGAGCTGATCCCGACGGTCCGCCTCCCGGGCGAGCACTGCTCCGTGCCGCTCTTCGGGCGCGTGCTGGAGCTGCTGCGGGAGCGCTTTGCGCACGGCCAGCCCGTGACGCTCGGCGCCCTCGAGGGGACGCTTTCCCGCGAGGAGATGGAGCACCTGACGATGGTGGTCAACCGCAAGGACATGACCGTCTCCGAACAGGCGATGGACGATTACATCCGCACGATCGAGGAGGAATATACAAGGACGCACTGCCGGGGCGGCGACACGCTCCTGCAGATGGCCAGACAGAAGAAGGAAACCGGCGGGTATGGAGGTTAGACGATGACGAAAGAAATGCAGCTTCTTGACAAAATGGAACTCACCGAGGAAAACCGCGCGAAATTGCTGGCGCTGCTCGAAGAGGGGAAGAAGACCGGCAAGGTCTCGTCAAAAAAGCTGGTCGAGACGCTCGACGCCGTCGACGCGACGGAGGAGCAGACCGAGCAGTTCTACGACGTGCTGGAAGCCGCCCATGTCGAGATCGACGTGTCCGACGTGCTCGACCTCATCGGCACCGCCGAGCTCGATAACCCGACGCTCGGCGAGATGGAGGCCATCGAGGCCGAGGCGCTCGAGCTGCAGGACAAGCAGCTCGAAGAGGAATACGAAAACGCCAAGCTCGACGACCCCGTCCGCATGTACCTCAAGGAGATCGGCAAGATCCCGCTGCTCACGCCGGAGGAGGAGCTCGAGGTCGCGAAGGATCTCGTCTCCGATGACGAGAAGACGCGCGACGCCGCGCGCAAGCGCATGTCCGAGGCGAATCTCCGCCTCGTCGTCTCCATCGCCAAGCGCTATGTGGGCCGCGGTATGCAGCTGCTCGACCTCATCCAGGAGGGCAACCTCGGCCTGATGAAGGCCGTGGAAAAATTCGACTATACCAAGGGCTATAAATTCTCTACTTATGCGACCTGGTGGATCCGGCAGTCCATCACCCGCGCCATTGCCGACCAGGCCCGTACTATCCGCATCCCGGTACACATGGTCGAGACGATCAACAAGGTGCTCCGTACCTCGCACTCCATGGTGCAGTCCCTCGGCCGCGAGCCGACCACGCAGGAGATCGCCGACGAGCTGCACATGGACCTCCAGAAGGTCGAGGAGATCCTGAAGATCGCGCAGGAGCCCGTCTCGCTCGAGACGCCGATCGGCGAGGAGGACGACAGCCACCTTGGCGACTTCATCCAGGACGACGACGCCTCGCAGCCCGCCGAGGAGGCCAGCTATACCCTCCTGCGCGAGCAGCTCGAAGAGGTGCTCAAAACGCTCACGCCGCGCGAGGAAGAGGTGCTCCGCATGCGCTTCGGCCTGATCGACGGCAAGCCGCACACGCTCGAAGAGGTCGGCAAAAAGTTCGACGTCACGCGCGAGCGCATCCGCCAGATCGAATCCAAGGCCCTGCGCAAGCTGCGCCATCCGTCGCGCAGCAAAAAGCTCCGGGACTTCCTCAATTAAACGCAGAAATACGGACGTTTGGGCGCATCGAAAAATTTTTCTTGACATCTCGCAAATTTTCCGTATCATAGACGTTGTTACGATAAATCACCGTTTTCACGGAGGCTGTTATCATGTTTGAAAAGATTCGTGCGTATCTGGCGTCTGAGCTGGATATTTCTGAGGATGAGATCACCCGCGACACCACGTTCGAGAGCCTCGGCGTCGATTCGCTGGATACCGTCGAGATGGTCATGGACCTCGAGCAGGAGCTCGGCGTCGAGCTGGAGATCGAGGAAAAGATCGCCACTGTCGGCGAGTTGGTCGATTTTGTCGAGAGCAAGGTAGATTAACAAAACATGGGCTTCGGCCCATGGCAAGGCTGCACTACTCGGGGAGATAGCGGTGCCCTGTTACCCGCAATCCGCTCCAGCGGGGAGGAATTCCTGACCGAGGGTGCGTATCGTATCGTCTGACCTGTATAAGCGGCGTTGAAGATTTGGTCTTACGCAACAAGGCTCTGTGAACCGTGTCAGGTGGGGAACCAAGCAGCACTAAGCAGTCCCCCTTGTGTGCCGTGAGGGAGCCGTTTCCGAGCTGGCTGTGCAGGTAACGGGTGTGGTGCGCATTCGGAGAAAGGTGTGCAGTCTTGCCATGGGCCGGATTTTATACACATCATCAAAAACCGGGTCTGTCCTGCAGGACAGACCCGGTTCAGCTTTATTTACGGCTTATGTTATGGTTCGCGCACGGTGCCGCCCTCAATGCGGACGATCCCGTGCTCGGCGATCAATCCGTCCGCGCCGCCCGGCACGACGACCTCACCGCCCGTGATCGTGATGTCCCCGCTGCCGAGCCAGAGCCCCTCGCCGAAGACCACCGTTCCGCCCTCGATGATCACGCTTCCTTCGTCCAGATTGCAGGGCCCTTCAAAGGACACGGTGCCACCCGAGACGGCCATTGCCGCGTTCTGCATCCACGTCTCGCCCGTGCAGGTGAAGCTGCCGTCCGAGACTTCGAATGTGCCCGCCTCGCCGGTGTTGCCCCCCATGCTGAAGCCGCCCGTCGTGACCGATGCGCCGCGCAGCACAAACGCCGGATGGTGGATGCCGCCCCAGCCCCAGAGGTTGAGGTTCCCGGCAGAAAGGGCTCCGTCGCCCTCGACGAGCAGTCCCGTGCCGCCCACTTCGCCGGAGACGGTGCTTTCGCCAGCAAGGCGCAGCCAGAGCGCACCCCACGGCAGCAGCTCCTCCGCCGTCACATTCTCCATTGTGAGCGTCCCGGCGAACCATCCGCCGCCCGCGTCGGCCAGCGTCAGCGCGTCCCAGGTCATGCCCTCCTGCGCACCGCTCCAATCCTCGCTGTACGTCGTCTGGAAATACCAGCTCACGGCTTCCTCGCCGCCGAGCACGCTGGCCCCATCGCCGCGGATCTCCGCGGCGGACACGTCCTGCGCGGCGAGCACGCCTGCGCCCGCCTCCACGACTGTGCCCTCGTTCAGCGGCCCGGCCAGATACGCCTCGCCGCCCGAGAGGACGAAGGTCATCTCGTAGTCGCTCGGCCAGTCGAGCAGGAGCACGCCGCCCCGGCACGTCACCGTGATGGGGTTGAATGTCGAGATGCTCCGCGCGGTCATGACGCCGCCCGCGATCAGTATGTCGCCGTTGCGCCAGCGCAGCAGATCGGTGCGCAGCGTTCCGTTCAGAACGGCAGCCGTCAGCCCACAGCCTTCGTTCGGCTGCGCGAGGAAATTCTCACAGCAGACGTCCACGTCCCCGTCCACGATCACCGCCGGGACCGGGAGCGTCCCGCCGCCGCACTCGAGGCCCGCGGTGTTTTCAAACCGCAGCGAGCCCTCGCCCGTGATCAGCACGCAGTCGAAGCCCTCAAAGCAGGAATAATCCTCGCCGCCGCCGTCGACATAGCAGTCGCCGGAGACATTCAGCCGCAGCACGCCGCCGAACGGCGACGCCACATTCGGCATCATCCCGTCCGTCACGTCGATCGTCAGCGCGTGATAGGCCTCGCCCTCCCAGCTCAGCTGCCCGGAGGAACCCTCCTGCCGCACCGCGTCCGAGAGGCTCTCGAGGAAGTCGCCCTGCTGTGTCCGGTCGAGCGCAAGATCGTTGTAGGTGCCGTCCGTCTTCCGGACGGAGTAGCCCTCGCCAAAGCGGACGCCGTCGTCCGCCCGCGCCGCGAGCGGCACATCGAAGCCCAGCCGTTCCGTCGCGCCGCCGGTCTCCCGCGCGTCGTACCAGAGCATACATGCCTCCGGCAGCGTCTCCGCCGGGGCCTCGATCTCGGCGTCGTCAGTCCCGGCCGTATCCGCGGGCGCGGCATCCGGCTGCGCTGCTTCGCTGCTCGCATCCGGCACATCTGGCTGTACGGCATCGGTGTTCGTCTCTGCGCCGCAGCCGCTGAGCAGCAGGGCAAAGCAGAACAGCATGGCCCAGAAATATCGGTATTTCATTCCGCGTTCCTCCTTACATAGATGCGCTCATCCCGGAGCCGCGATGGCGGCGCACACACAGCGCCCTCGCCGAACAGACCGTAGAGGCCCGCCGCGCGAAGCTCC
Source organism: uncultured bacterium (assembly GCA_905214155.1). Taxonomy (GTDB): domain Bacteria; phylum Bacillota; class Clostridia; order Oscillospirales; family Oscillospiraceae; genus CAG-170. The sequence goes on from CAJMLC010000058.1 coordinate 8,822, forward strand.
AGCGCAAAATAGTCTTTGCCTTCCGGCGTTTGCCCCGCATTGATGACCGGAATGGTTTCCAGATCCCGCATCTCCCGCAGCACGCGCCGCCCGGCGCCGTCCATCGCCAGCGCCCGCACGTAGGGGATCGCCTGTCTCAGGCCGTCCTCCGTCAGGCCAAGCGCCGCGCAGAGCAGCAGCCGCCGCACCCGCGTCATCGGGTAACGTCTTGATTTTACCATGCTTTCAAGTTCCTGTAAAGTCCCGCAGCACTGCGCCGCCCGCATCGCGAGGCTCCAGAGCCCCTCGGAGCCGTGCGCCGCGACCGACCAGTCCTCCGGCGTCATGCCGCGCAGCCGCGCGAGCATCGCCCGCTCGCCGCACTGCGGAAAATGCCGCTCCGCGTCCGCATACCGCTGCGCGGCGGCCTCCGGCACGAAGGGGGAGACATCGCCGTCCGCTTCCAGCACGCTCCGCAGCGACGAGGCCGACGGGGCCTCCGCGTCGGGCACGGGCGCGTGATAGTCGCCCGCGCGGTGCAGCGCGGCGGGCTGGATGCGCCGCCCCAGCGCGGCCTTGCAGTATTCCAGACCCAGAATATTGTTCGGTGTTTTCAGAAACTCGGAAGATAAGCCCAAGCCCTTTGCGGCGGCTTCCCGCGCGGCGGGGTAGCTCTGCCCGCTGGCCAGCGCGGCGCGCAGCGCCGCATCATATTCCGGCGTGTCCATCGCCGCCGCGAGGCGCAGAAAGTCTTTCGTCTCGCCGCTTTCGCTGCCGAACGCCAGCGTCTCCACGCCCAGCGCGTCCAATATTTCCACGCCGCAGCGCGCGAATCCCTCCGCCGAGCGCAGCGCGCCCGTCACCGGCAGCTCCAGCACGAGGCTTGCCCCGCAGTCCACCGCTGCGCTCGCCCGCACCAGCTTGTCGAACACGGCGCATGCGCCGCGCTGCACAAAATTCCCGCTCATCAGGCAGACGATCGCGGCGTCTTCGCCGAACAGCGTCTGGATCTGCCGAAACTGCGTCAGATGCCCGCGATGAAACGGATTGTATTCACAGATCACGCCGACCGTTCTCAAAATTTACGCTCCAATCGATAAAATTTTCCGAAAAACACTTGTTTCCGTGCCCGGATTGTTGTATGATAAGTTCCAGTTGTAGTCATTCTAGCATAGAATGAGAAAAAAAGAAACACAGGAGATTAGAGAGTATGAATATTCTGGTCATCAATGCCGGCAGCTCCAGCCTGAAGTATCAGCTGATGGATCCCGATACCGGCGTCGTCACCGCGAAGGGCCTCTGCGAGCGCATCGGTCTGGACGGCCGTCTGAACCACAAGGTCATCGCCACGGGCAAGAAGCTTGAAAAGGACATCCCGATGCCTACGCATAAGGAAGCCATCGAGTCTGTCATGGACATTCTGGTCGATGCGGAATATGGCGTTATCAAGTCCGTCGACGAGATCGACGCGGTCGGCCATCGCGTGCTCCACGGCGGCGACAAGTTCGTCGAGAGCTGCATCGTCACCGAAGCCTGCAAGGAGACCATCCGCGAGTGCATCCCCCTCGGCCCGCTCCACAACCCCGCCAACCTCATGGGCATCGAGGCCTGCGAGAAGGCCATGCCGGGCAAGCCCCAGGTCG
>CAJMLC010000059.1 GCA_905214155.1 uncultured bacterium
GGTCAAGCTGATGAACGGTGTGGGCGATATGAAGCTCGGCGATTACCGCGACAACACCATCGACGCCTTTGGCGACGCCTATGAATATCTCATGGGCATGTACGCCTCCAACGCCGGAAAAAGCGGCGGCGAATATTTTACGCCGCAGGAGGTATCTGAACTTCTGACGCGCATCGCCGTGGCCGGAAAGACAGAGGTCAACAAGGTCTATGATCCCGCCTGCGGTTCCGGTTCTCTGCTTTTGAAGGCTGCAAAAATTCTCGGCCCCGGCAACATCCGGCAGGGCTTTTACGGGCAGGAGATCAATATCACGACCTACAACCTCCGCCGTATCAATATGTTCCTGCACGATATTGACTACGATAAGTTTGACATCGCCCACGGCGATACGCTGGTAAGCCCCCAGCACTGGGACGACGAGTCGTTTGAGGCCATCGTATCCAATCCGCCGTACTCCATCCGCTGGGAGGGCAGCGACAACGCAACGCTCATCAACGACCCGCGCTTTTCGCCCGCCGGTGTACTGGCCCCGAAGTCGAAGGCGGATTTGGCGTTTATCATGCACAGCCTGTCGTGGCTGGCGACCGACGGCACGGCGGCCATCGTCTGTTTCCCCGGCGTGATGTACCGCGGCGGCGCGGAAAAGCAGATCCGCAAATACCTGATCGACAACAACTTCATCGACTGAATCATCCAGATGCCGGACAACCTGTTCTACGGCACGACAATCGCGACCTGCATCATGGTGCTGAAAAAGTCCAAGCGGGATAACCATACGCTGTTTCTGGACGCGTCCAAGCAGTGCGTCAAAATCACCAACAGCAACAAGCTCACCGAGGACAACATCCAGACGATCCTGACGGCCTATCTCGACCGCGCCGACAAGCCGCACTTCGCCGCCCTCGTCCCCAACGACAAAATTGCCGAGCAGGACTATAACCTCTCCGTCTCCACCTACGTCGAGCAGGAGGACACCCGCGAGGTCATTGATATTCAAAAGCTCAACGCCGAGATCGCGCAGATCGTAGCGCGGGAGCAAAAGCTGCGGGAGGAGATCGATAAGATCGTGGCAGAGATTGAGGGGTAACTAGATGTATATATCCGAAATACAAATGCAAGAAATAATTGAAATTATCAAAGCAAGTACAGCCAAACCTGACTGGTGGACGATCATTCCTACGATCGTCTCAGCGGCAGCGGCGATCGTTGCCATAGCTATTTCAGTTCGTACATCACAGAAACAAAATAAAATTGCTCTATTCGAAAAACGACTTGGATGTTATCAACGCTTTATGGCGTTAAAACGATTTTCAGATTTTGCGAATAGGTTCGATTCGTTTGAGAAGCAAGAACAGCTTGATCCGATATTCCAATGTCAAGCAGAATACTGTAATCTAACTCCTCTGCAACAGCGCTGAGCAATCTCACTGGTTCGTCCGACGGGATGATGATTTCTAAATTCATGGGCAAGCAGACTTGATATCCAGTCCCGTATGCCGTATACTCTACTCGCGTCTTATTTTCTTTCACACCTAAATAATACGCCGAAGTCCGACTCTGTGCAAGAGCCGGGCTTCGTAATTTTGGGGCTGCCTCTTAGTGAGACAGCCCCTTTCAATGTGAAATACACTGCCCTCTATCACGTCCGCAGTCGCCTCAAAAGCGGCGGGAGCGCCTGCATGGAATCCAGCACCGCAAGGCAGGACTGCCGTGCCGTCTCACTGACCGGCCCGAGATCCGGGATCAGGACGCGCTGCATACCGGCGGCTTCCGCCGCCTGAAGGCCGGATTCGGAATCCTCCACGACCAGACACGCTTCCGGCGCAATGCCGAGACGCTCAGCCGCCAGAAGGAAAATATCCGGCTCCGGCTTTCCGTGCGCGACCTGATCCCCTGTAACGATGGCGGAAAAATCATCCAATATCTCCGAAAGCGCAAGGTGCGTCCGCGTCAGCGGCAGGTTGGTGGACGTCGCCACAGCGGCCGGAACGCCTGTGCGGTGCAGCGCGTCAAGCGTCTGGCGCACGCCGGGCTTACAGACAGGACTCTCCGTGCGGATGATCTCCTCCGCGATCCGGATCCGCTCCATGCGGACGGCTTCAAAGCAGAAGCCCTCGCCAAGCGCCTGTTCCAGAAGCGCACGGCCGAATTCCAGACTCGCGCCGCGCGTCCGGAGGAGCAACTCCCGCGTCAGCGTGAAGCCGAACTGTCGGGCGCTCTGCTGCCATGCGTGAATATAAATGCGCTCCGTATCCAAAAGCGTGCCGTCTACATCGAAAATAACCGCCCGCAGCATCGTTCTTCCTCCATTTTTGTCACAGTGCGCGGACCGCCGCTCGAAGGGGAAGCACCGCGCCGGGGGAAACGGACAGCTCATCGATGCCAAGCTCCACAAAGCTCTGTGTCATGACCGGATCCGCAGCCAGCTCGCCGCAGATACCGGCCCAGATCCCCGCCTGATGCGCCGCCTCAACAACGCCGCGGATCAGGCGGCGGACAGCCGGATGATAAGGGTCGCAGAAGCGTCCGAGCCGCGCGTTCTGCCGGTCAGCCGCCAACGTATATTGAATGAGGTCGTTTGTGCCGATGCTGAAAAAGTCAACCATCGGCGCAAGCTCATCGGCAATGATCGCCGCCGCCGGCGTTTCGATCATGATCCCCTGCTCCGGCAGAGCGCATTCTATTTTCTGCGTACACAATTCTTCGTAGACAGCCTGTACGAGCGTGCGCACCTCCAAAATTTCCTCTGCCGAGGTGATCATCGGGTACATGACAGAAAGCCTGCCCTTCGCCGCCGCGCGCAACAGCGCGCGCAGCTGCGTGCGGAAGACCTCCCTGCGTTCAAGGCACAGCCGGATACCGCGCAGCCCGAGCGCCGGATTTTCTTCCTCGTCAAGCTGAAAATATCCGATCTTCTTGTCTGCGCCGATGTCCATCGTCCGGACGATCACGCGCTTGCCCTGCATGAGTTCCAGAATGCGGCAGTATACATCGTACTGCTCCTGCTCGGTGGGATAATCCTCACGGCCAAGGAATAGAAACTCGCTGCGGAACAGGCCGATGCCCTCGGCATCGTTTTTCACGGCCAGCTCAACATCGGAAATACTGCCCACGTTGGCATAGGTCAAAACACGCTGGCCGGAGGAGGTCTGCGCCGGCAGGCCGCGCAGCGCGCAGAGCGCTTCGCGCTCGGCAAGAAGCTGATCCCGCGCCGCGGAAAGCTGCTGACAGGTTGCTTCCTCAGGTTCAATGTAGAGCGTACCGGTCCGGCCGTCCAGAATGGCCTGCTTGCCGTCCCACGCGGGATCGATCGGCGTCTGGATCAGCGCCGGAATGCTCATCGTGCGCGACAGAATGGCAGTGTGCGAGTTTGCGGAGCCGCCGCTCGTCACAAAGCCAAGCAGAACCTGTTTGTCAAGCTGTACCGTGGTGCTGGGCGCCAGATCCTCGGCCATAACGATGGCAGGCTCCTCCAGTGCGGCCTCTGCCGCACCGCTGAGCGCGCGGACAAGGCTCTGGGCCACATCCAGAATATCTGCCGCGCGTGCCCGCATATACGCATCCATCGTCCTGAAAAGCGCGGCGATCTGCTCGCCTGCCTGCATCACGGCCGCCTCTGCGGAGTAACCGGCTTCCAGTCCGGCCTCCACCGCGTCTGCGAAGTCCTCATCCTCCAGCAGCATCCGGTGGACCTCCAATATCTCGGCTTCATCCGCTCCGGCTTCCTGACAGGCCTTTTCATACAATTTGGTCAGTCTCGCACCGGCTGCCTCGCGCGCACGCACAAAGCGTTCGCGTTCTTTCTCCGGACTTTCTCCGTATTCGGCGTGCCGCTGGGGCTGTACCTGAAGGAACCGGATCTTTCCGATGGCGATCTGCGGCAGAATTGACGTACCTTGAACCTGCATCATAGTGATTCTCCTAGTTATAATGTCTGATGAAAAAAGGCTTCCGCGTCGGCCGCGTCCTGTTCCTCCGTCTCTCCTTCAATGCGGACCGTGATGGTCTCGCCCTTGAGAACGTTGAGGCTGAGAAGCGAGATCATCCGTTTGGCGTCGGCAACAGCGCCGTCCTTTTCGATCGTGACCTTGCTTTGCAGTGTTTTTGCAAATTTAACGACCTGTCCGGCGGGGCGGGCATGGATCCCCATCTCGTCCTGTACGGTATACGTAAACTGTTTCATATGTTTTCTCCTGCATCATTTGTTATCTTCGTTCAGCAGCCGCAAAAGCTGAGCCTCCTGCGGCTGCATGGGATCCAATGCGCATATGCCTGCGTCGCTTTGCAGGGTCCCAAGGAGCAGGCGCAGCGCGTGAAGAAGCTCCCCGCATGGCAGGCCGAAGCGAAGACAAAGCAGGATCGGCCCTGCAAAGCGTTCCCTGCGCCCGGCCTTTTTGGGAAGGTCGCGCAGAACACGCGGGAGGGGGTCGCCGCTCGGCTGACGCATTTTCTCCAGCATGGCGGCGCGCCACGCCGCGTGCTCCCCGGCGTCAAACTGCCACTGCCGCAGTACAGCCGCTTCGCTTTGCGCAAAGGCAGTCTGTACGCGCGCGAGGATCTGCGGATCTGCATAGCATTCCGCCATCGTCCGGGCGCCCTTCTGCGCGCCGAGCAGCGCGGCATAGGTGTGGAACATATTGGCGATGTACAGCTTGCGGTAGAGCTTTGCCTGCACATTTGTTCCGGCCAGCAGATTCGGAACAGCCGGAAGCGGCATGGACAGCGCGTCCGCGTCGGCCTCCAGCGTCCCGTTGGCAGTCGCCGTGATGGCAAACGGCGCGCGGTCCTCGCCGCTGTAGCCGACGGAATAAACGAGCACCTGTGCGATCTCCGCCAGCGCGGCAAGCGCTTCCTCGCCGGTCTGGCGCAGCTGCGAAAGGAGCAGCGAATACAGCGCCTCCCTGCCGTCCGGCTCATTGCTGCAAAGAAGGATCTCGCAGGGTGTGCTTCGCCCACGCTGCTTCCGCAGGCGGCAGGCTCTGGCAAGCTGCCCGGCTGCGGATGCAAAGGCCGCGCGGCCAAAGCAGAAAGCAGCCAGATCATGCTCTGTCAGCGCCTCGACCAGCGCGTCTTCCCCGAGCAGCACGTCAAAATTATCTATTTCGACGCTTTCGTCCGCGCCGTCCCGGTCCAGCAAAAAGACCGGATAGTGTGCGGCGCTTTTGAGCTGCCGCAGCGCCGCGGCATCGCGCCTGTAAAACAGCAGGCGGTATCCCGCTTGCTGAAACAGCACGCTTACGATGCCGCGCCCGATATTGCCTGCGCCGCAGACGACGAGCGTCTTCTCCGCGCTCATTCCATCACAACGCTCACGCGGTACGCGCCGGGAACGCAGGCCGCCTGCATCGCCTGCTCCATCTGGGAGAAGGGATACTTTTTCTCAATGACCGGCGAGAAATCAATGCTGCCGGAATTGATCGTGTCCGCAGCCGCCTGGAAATCCTGATGATCCGCGCCGAAGGTGCCGATGATGTCGATCTTGCGATAGTGGAGCGTATTGACGTCCAGATTGATCTTGGGGCTGGGATAGGCGGCGGCAAACAGCAGCACGCGGCCGCGCTTTGCCTTGAGCATCTCAAAAGCCTGATCGGTCGCAGCCTGTGCGCCGACAGCGAGGATGACACAGTCGACGCCCACACCGCCGGTCAGACGCTTGACCTCCTCAACAGGGTCCGTCTGTCCCACGTCGATGACCTGCAGGCCGCAGGCACGGGCCGCTTCGATTTTTTTCGGGATCATTTCCGTGATCATGACGTTTGCGCCGTAGGCACGCGCCATCAGCGCGTTGATGATGCCCATGGTGCCGGCGCCGATGACCGCAACACGTTCGCCGCGCTGCAAACGGAGCTTTCGCAGGCCGAATGCGACGGATGCAACCGGCTCCAGAAGACCGGCAATGGACGGATCGATGTCCGGATGGATCTTATAGAGGCCGACCTTGGATTTTACGGCATATTCCGCAAAGCCCGCATTTCCGTAGTAGCCGTCAGGATTGAGATCGTTGGCCGTTTTGATATGGCGGCACTCACCGGTGCGGCCCTCGAGCGACTCCGGAGACGTGGGGTCAAATTCATAACCGCAGGCGACCATGTTGCCGGGTGCAAATGCGTCGACACGGCTTCCGACCTTCAAAACCTCACCGGCCCATTCATGGCCGAATACCAGCGGATAGGGGCGCGTGCGGCTGCCGTTATACACGCCGTACTCCGAAGTACAGATATTGCAGGCTTTGATCTTGACCAGAACACTGTCCGGCGTCAGTTCCGGCAGGACGCGTTCTTCTATGGTGAGCTGCTCTTTTCCGTGCAGAACAGCGGTTTTCGTGGTTTTGGGTTCCATATGTGTTCCTCCTAGATGCGGTTTGCGCTGCCGAACAGCGTCATGTAATACTTGAGCGTCTCCATCCAGCCGTCAACAGCCGTCTGAATGGTCTGCTGGAGGTTCATCCGCTTGGTATTCATCTCGCCGTTGGCTCCCTTCACCTCTCTGGTAAAGCCATTCTGACAGCTGACATTCAGCTTGGCAAGGCCGCCTTCGTTCAGGTCTGTGTTGAGGTTGATCTTCTGGATACCGCAGGCAATGGCCTTTACGAGATTGTCGTCGCCTGTGCCGGAGCCTCCGTGCAGCACCAACGGCAGCGGAAGCTCGCGTGCAAGCTCGCTGAGGAGGTCAAACTCCAGCCGCGGCGCTCCCTTGTAGACGCCGTGCGAGGTCCCGACCGCAACGGCCAGACAGTCCGTGTGGGTCTGCTCGACAAAGGCCTGCGCCTCGTCCAGATGCGTAAGTCCCGAATCCCGCGTTTCGGCATACGCATCGCCCTGACCGACATGGCCAAGTTCCGATTCGACCGATACGCCGACCGCGTGCGCGATCTTGACCAGCTCACGGACCTGCGCCACATTTTCCTCAAACGGCAGTGTGGAGCGGTCGACCATGATCGACGAAAAGCCCGCATGGATCGCCTGAACGCCCTGTTCGTAGGTCCCGCCGTGATCGAGGTTGAGCGCCGCTACGACCTCCGGGTATTTTTTTTCAAAGAAACGCGCGATCGCGGCGCACTCATAAATGCCGTGGACCGGATGCACATCCAGAATGACCGGCGCGTGAAGCTCGCGGCCCGCCCGGAAGGCGGCTTCGATGGTCTCGCGGTTGAAAACGTTGGGTGCTGCGACGCCGTAATGATTGTTTTTTGCGTCCTGCAGCAATTCATGCATGGGAACGATCATAAATGAAACCTCCGAACTCAAAAATATAAGACGCGTTGAACCGCCCAATATGCATCAGGCGGTTCTCAGCTTTCTGTATGTGTATCAGCCAAGGACTCCGATCAGACTGCCGACAAGGGCAATCGCAAACAGGACCCAGACCAATGCGCTGTACTTTCTGCCGCCCTTGGAGAGGTACCAGTAGATACCGAACACTGCGCACAGCGGGAGAAGGCCGGGAATGATGCCGTCCAGAAGATCCTGAACAACGACTGCCTTTGCCGCATTTTCCATCTGGAACGACAGAGGGGTCTTGACCTTGACATAGCTGCTGGACAAAGCGCCCATCATAAACATGCCTAATATGCCTGTGGCGTTTATGATCTTGGCAAAGACGCCGCTTCTGAGAACCTTTGTGACCGCGTCGCGGCCGATGTCATAGCCGAGCTTGAGCATGTAGTAGCCGACAATGATCATGATCGTCGGGTACAGCAGCGGGAAGAAGGCGCCGATGGCATTGCCTGCAAGCGCCAGCGTACATGCGATGGCGAGGATGGTCGACTTGAGGGTAGAACGGATCAGGGAATCGCCGATGCCCGCCATCGGGCCCATCAGGCCGGTCTTGATGCCGGTGATCGCCTCGGCCGGGATATTTTCGCCCTGAGCCTTCTTTTCCTCCATGGAAAGGACGATGCCGCAGATGACAGAGCCGATGGTCGATTCGGTGTTGTAGAACTGAAGATGGCGCTGAAGCGCTTCAATGTATTCTTCCTTACGGTCGCCGTACCATTTTTTCAGGTGCGGAGCCATGGTGATACAGAAGTTCAGAGCCTGCAATCTCTCATAGGAGTTGCTCATCTCGTTCGTGATGTAGAGGCGCAGATAGGTGCGGAACAGTTCTTTGTTCGTCAGGCGCTTGCCCTCGGCAAGGCCGGTGTTCTTTGCAGTATCAGCCATTGATCGCAGCCTCCTTTTCATTTTTACTTCCGAAGTACGCGATCAGCGCGGCGCAGGTGCCAAAGATCGCAGCGGCCATGGTGCTGATGCCGAGATACTGAACGGCAAAGAAGCCGATGAAGAAGTAGGGCAGCAGCTTGGCATTGCCGATGGACTTGAGAATGATCGCGAAGCCGATCGCCGGCATCAGGCCGCCAGCAACGGACAGTCCGGTGGTGACGAACGTGGGCAGGATGTCCAGGATCTTGTAGACTGCGTCAGAGCCGAGCTGAAGCAGAACAAAAACGGGGATAAAGCGGATGACAAACGTGACTGCCAGAGGATACCACGTACCGCAGAGATAGATGCCCTTTTCATTGCCCTCTGCCGCGTACTTGTCTGCCTTGTGAAGGAAGAAGATGTTGCTGGTGCGGCGGATCTGGTCGATGAACACGCCCAGAAGGCCGAACGGGACAGCCAGTGAGACCGCCATTTCCGCACTCAGTCCACCGGCCAGTGCCAGCGGAATGGCAACGGAGCTTGCCATGATCTCATCGGAGGGGATCTGGCCAGCCGGTGCGACAACACCCAGATATACGAGGTTGATCGAGGCGCCGATGATCAGACCGGTCATCACATCGCCGTACACCAGACCGCAGATGAATCCGATGAATACGCCGGAGCCAAGCGAGTGGTAGGTGCCGGAACCGACGCGGCAGGTGCCGATGAAGTAACAAAGGCCGCCTGCAATTGCTAACGCTAGTGTCATTCAGTTTTCACTCCTCTTTCTTGTTTATTTCACCGGCCATGGCCGGAGGAAATACGCGGATACTCAGGAAAGAGCAAAATTGTATTTGCTCAGGATCTTGTCGAGGCTCGCCTTCGACTCATCGGGAACCAGATGGAAATAAACGTCCACACCGGCGTCGCTCATCTCCTTGAGCGTTTTGGCATCCTTATTGTCCAGCGCGATGGCGCCGAATACATTGATGCGGTTGGGTCCGGCGCCGAGTCCGCCGATCTGCAGATGCGGCATGGGCATGCCGTTTTTAAAGCAGTAGTAAGCGTCCTCCACATTCTTCAGCAGGATCAGGATCTTTTCATTTCCGGAATCCAGCGCCTTGAGCTTTGCGATCGCATCGTCCTTTGTCATAGTCTCGATCTCTACGCCGACCGGAGCGGACATACGGTAGATATCCGCCAGGAACGGATCGAATGCGATCTCGTCGTTGATCGCAAGGATCTTATTTGCGCCCGTGCGCTTGAGCCATTTTACAATGACCTGCCCGTGAATCATACGAAAATCCACACGGATCAGTTCGACTTTACTCATTTTTCTGCTCCCTTCATTTGAATCACCCTTCCCGTCGAGGGAAGCATCGAAACCAGATGTGTGCCAAGCTCCTGATAGTCCATATCCGTTCTGGACTCACTGGCTTCGATCAGCATCGGCAGGTTCACGCCCGTTACAACTGTTACCGGATATTGTGCCGACAGCCGCGCCATGACATTCAGCGGGGTGCCGCCTGCAATGTCGACCAGCGCGACCGCAGCCGAACAGGATGCCAGCAGCGGTTCGATCTGTCCCTTCAGGTCGTCCGGCTCCATTCCCGGCAGCAGGCAAAACGTCGTTACATCGTCCATCGGGCCTGCGATCATCTCAGCGGACTCCTTCAGCTTTTCACTGAAATATCCGTGCGTGCAGAGAATGATTTTCTCCGCTATTTGCATGAGGTCACTTCCTTTCTCTCCGCGGTCGTTGTATGCTCATGATATCAGCTCGGTGTTTTTTTGTCAAAAGGTCTAAATTTATGTTGTCAAATCTTTCGTTGCTTGTTATTCCTGTATAACTTCGCCTTTTTTCCTCTTGTGTGACCGTGTTCAGGCTTGTGTGCAAATATCCTCGTCCGGCATTGAAAATTGAAGCACAGATCACGCTGTTCTGTTTTAGTGTGCACACATCTGTTTCTTTCATTTTTCGGATTATTTACACAAAATTTTGATGCTATTTCGCAAATTACACAAAGAATATGGCACTTGACTTCAAAAGTTGTATATTTTATAATATTTTTATCTTGAAACAGTGAGGTGTGTCATGGAACAGCCATCCCTGTCTGAAAAGC
>CAJMLC010000060.1 GCA_905214155.1 uncultured bacterium
ATTGACCGGGCCGACAGGCTCCGGCGCATAGCCGCAGACGGAGCAGCCACCGCCGAGGCCGAGGGTGTCATGGGCTTGCGTGACGGACTTGCCGCAGATGCTGCATGTGCCGGTGTGCGTGCCGTCGCCGTTGTCGTGGAAATCTCTGGCGTTGGCCGCGCAGTCATGCGCAGGAACGTAACCGCAGACCGAGCAGGCCCCGTTGGCCCCGAGCGTGTCGTGGCCTTCTTTGACGGAGAGGCCGCAGGTGGCGCAGACGAGGGTATGGCCGTCCGCGTCGATATCCTGCTGATCCCAGCGGAAACCGCTGCCCATGCAGGCACTGACGTGCATCATCCCGCAGATGCTGCAGGCCCAGTCAAATTCGCCCTTGACGTATTGGTGTTGGCCGCGATGGACCTCCTGCCCGCAGCGCGTGCAGATTTGATAATGCTCCGTATAGTGCTTCGTGCTGTCGCTGTACCACATCTCGGGCTGGCCGAAGTCGTGGCCAAGCGGCTGCGGATGTTCCTCATCGACCGTGGCCTTGCAGTATTTGCAGACGTAGCGCAGCACGCCTCCAGACTCGCACGTCGGTTTCTGCGCAGAGTTCTGTGTTGGGTCTTCCTCAAGGACGTGCGCCACGCCGGTTTCTTCAAAGCCGCATTGATGCTCACAGGTGATGGTATGGGTTTGGGAATTGGCGTCGTCCGTGTAGACCCGGAGGTGCGCCTCCGGATCACCCATGGCCGCGCCGCAGAGCTTGCAGACCTTTACACAGGTTCCGTCTTCCTGATCGACATAGTGCTGCTGATCGGCCGGGTGCTTGCAGGGGTCTTCCAAACCGCAGCGTTTGCAGATCTGTTTTGTCACACCGTCTTTTGTGACGGCTTCCAGCTCGTGCTGCGACTCCGACCAGCTCCCGCCGCCGCGGTAGATCACGCAGAAACCCACGTTTGTGACGCCGGTGTCTTCGTTGTGATTGTTGCCGCCGGTCGCGCTGTTGCCGAGGTCGTGGCCGTAGGCCAGCGTGTAGCGGAGCGTCAGGGTGTCGCCCGGCTTCAGGCTGACCTCGCCCATGCCGACGCTGGGATAGCTGCCGTTGATGGCATATTCCCAGCCGGAGCCTTGCGTGAAGTCAAATTCCCCGAGGTCGCTGCTGTGATTATTCAGCTTGATGCCGTTTTTATAGATGCAGCGCCAGAGAATATCCAGATTGGTTCCTTTCGTGAAGCGCGTGTCAATTGCCGCGAATACAGTCTCCTGATCCGGGTCACCGTAATCACGCCAGCTGCTGCCGCTGAGGGCGTTAGCTTGTGTGCCGAGGCCATTTCCGTTGTCCATTGCGCGCAGATAGAAGCCGACGCTGAAGGGATCATCACAGTCCGCGCTCCAGCCGAGGCTTCCTTTGTTCACCTTCGCAGTGAAGGGGTCTTCGGCCTGATAGCCCCAAACTGCCCGAGCGACCGCGCTGGATACAGGTTCTCCTGCCAGCACATCGCAGGTGATGGAGGTAGAACTGCTGAGGCCCAGCACGCCGAGGTCGATGACGATGGTGGCGTCGCCAAGGTATTCGCCATCGCCCGCGCTCTTGCCAATCAGGCGGATGGTCCTCTCGCCTTTGTTGCCATGGGCGTCTTCGGCCACGATCACCAGCGTATGCTCGTTCGTGTCGCCTTTGGCCGGATGGCTCGGTGTCACCTTGAACTGCTGCCAGTTGTCACTGGTCACGCCGGTGAAGCGGCACTCGACGCCGTCGAGCTTGACGCTGAGGATGGTCCCGAGGCCGGAATAGGAGACATAGGTTTTGCGATGCTGCGCGTCCTCGCTCCATGCGCGGACTCTGAAGTCCAGTTCCTGCCCGTTGGTGACTTGGCCTTCGTCTGCCAGATCACATTCGATCTGTACCTCCTGATCACCGCGATGTTTGTAGGAGAGGCTGAACGTAAACGTGTATTCCGCGCCCGCGCCGGAAGCCTTGACGGTAAAGGTATTTTCGCCCGCCGTGCCATCCTCGGCCAGAAGGAGCGCGACGCTGCCACTTGGGGCTGTGAGGGTTTTTGTGCTGAAATTGCCGGACTGATAGCAGCTGACGGAGGTGATCGTTACGTCGGACGCCTCTTCGCCGGAAATGGTGAACTGGTAAGAGAGCAAGTCATCCGTCAGCTGGTCATCGTAGATAGGTTCCGCGGTGGTGGTTTTTCCGTTTTCGCAGGTGAGCGAATTTGGAATGGAAGCATGGGTGTCCGGGTCGGTCAGCGTGTAGGTCATTTGTAAAGACACGTCGCTCTGGTAGCGGAGCGTGACCGTGAAGGTGACGGTTTTGTCGTCCACTTTCGCCGTGACGAGGATGGTATAGGTCGCGCCGCCCTCGGAGGCTGTGAGTTGGTAACTACCTTTTTCGGGATTTAGGGCTGTTCCGTCGATCGTGGCGGATAGAATTTGGGCGTCGGCGGCACTTTTGCCCTTGAGATCGAAGCGGTAATCCAAAAGACCACTGTTGAGTTGGTTGTGTTTGAGCGTGAGGTTGATTCGTTTGTTGGCGTCGCAAAGATTTTCGCGGCGGGTGGCGGATTTTTCGTACCAAGTGAATTGTAATTGCAGGTCGAGGCCATCTTCGTATGTCAGGACGAAATTATATCGAATCGTCTGGCCGGAGACGCGGGCTGTGACCGTGATGAAATATGTTTCGCTGTCCTGCCCGTCCGCTGGGGCCATTTGGAGTGTGCCGGACTGATCCAGCGTACCAGTCTCGCCGTCTGTTGCGCGGTAGTCTGCGCTGACAAATTCGGCATCTCTTGCGCTTTCACCGAGGAAGCTGAAATCGTATTGGAAGAGGCCATCCTGAATGGTGTCGCCTTTGATGGTGCGGGAGACGGAGCTGTTCGCGAAGCACGTCGCTTGGGCCGGGGCGGTCAGGGTCTGCCAGTTGAGCTGCAAATCCAAGTCAATGCCAGACTCCAAACGCAGAATAAAGGTGAATTGGACGTCCGTTTCGACCGTCTCACCCTTTTGATTCTTCTGTGTCGCGTGGGCCTGCACGATGAAGACGTAGTTCTGATATTCTGCGCCGTCCGGCAAGGTCATGGGCACGGCCCCGCGGGTGTCGATTGGAGTTTCAACTTCGTTTCCGCGCACGAAGAAGGCGTCGGTAATGGTGGCATCCTGTGCGTCAAGGCCGGTGAGGTCGAGGCTGTAGGGCAGGGATCCGTTGTCGAGCTGCGCGAGCAGAACACGCTTGCCGACGGATTGACCGGGGGCGCAGACGATGGAAGTCGCCTCTGAGCCATATTTGTACCACGTCAGGGCCGCGCCGAGGTCTAACGGTGCAAGCGGAAGGTCTTCATCCATTTCGCCGCTCGCTCCGGCATCTTCGCCGTCATCGCCCTGATTGGAGTCGGTGTTTGTGCCAATGTCGGCCTCGGAGTAGTCCGGTTGGGTGGGCTGATCCTGTGGGACGGTCTCCGGTTCGGTGTCCTGTCCGGCTTCGGTGTCCGCCTCGTTGGGGTCTGGCTGCTCCACGTCGCCGGTGAGGTCGCTTTCGGTGTCGCCATTCGTACCAGAGCCGGAGGTCTCCGCGCCGTCGCCGCTGCCCGCGCCGCCGGGGGCCTTGCCCGCCTGCAAAACGGTGATCTCTTGCGGTTCTGCTTGCAAAATGGGGTTTTCCGGCTCGGCTGACCGCATGCCCATGAGCGGCAGGCAGATGCTCAGCACGAGCGCGACGACAAGCAGACCACAGCCCATGGATTTGAGCCACGGATATTGTTCAAAAAATTTGTTCATGTAGTTTTTTGCCCCTTGGGAGAGGGGCTTCCCCCCTTGAAAATGTGCGGTTTATTCGCACTTTTAAGGAACTCCCTTAAACGCACGAATAAGCCGCACGGTTCCCCACGCTTTCGCGTGGGGAACCGCCCAGCTTTGGGTGGTCAGTCGATATTCGATTCCAAATATCGTAGTTTCATGTTATTTCGCGTACAGTTCCATGAAGCGCATGAGGATGGTCGCGACCTGTGCGCGGCTCGCGGTGGCCTTCGGGCTGAGCTTGTTGCTGCTGCCCTGAATGAGGCCATTCGCAACGGCCCAACGCATGGCGTCGGTTGCGTAACCACTGACCTGAGCGGCGTCGGAGAAGCCGTTGAGTTCCACGGACTTGCTGACGTCGTAGCCCTTCTGCTTTGCGTAGCGGAAGAGGATGGCCGCGAGCTGCTCGCGGGTGACCGCGCCGGTCATATTCGTGCCGTCCGAAATGCCATTGTCCATGGCCCACTTCTGGCCCGCGGCATACCACGGCGTGCCGGAAGTCGAAACACCTTCGAGACGAGCGAGCATCGTGACGATCATGCCGCGGGTCGTGTCCGCGTTCGGGCTGAATTTGCCGGTTCCTGTGCCGTTCATGAGCCCGTTCTCATACGCGTACTTGACACCGGAATAGTACCAGCTGTTCGCGTTGACATCCGTGAACGGGAGGCTGTCCTTACCTGCGTTTTCGTTGAACGGGTTCTGTGCCGGCGTGCCGGACGGAACGGACGGCGTAGCGTTGTCACGGAAGCTCGGCGTCGCAGTGATCTCCTCCGCGTTTGCCAGCGCAGTCAGCAGATCATCGGTCAATCTGGTGTACGGGCCGCCGGGATAGGTCTTCAGGTTCCCCTCCTTGTCCTTCAGAATGAAGTTCCAGCCAAGGAACGTCTTGCCGGACTCGCTGGCCTCGGGCAGGAGCTGATCCTTGTCGCTGGGCAGGAGCGTCTTGACCTCGTCGCCCAGCTTAACGGTTGCGCGGCGAAGGTCGGTCGTCAGCTGCACGGTGGAGAAGCTGCTCTGCTGCCACGTGACGATCCACGTGTTGTTCGTGCGGTCGCGCGTGACGCTCAGCGGCTTGATGTACTCATAGCCCGAACGGTCGGAGAAGTAATGCTTGATGAAGAGGTTCTCGTGCGACATGCCGGTGGGCAGCGGAATGCTGATCGTGACCGGAGCCTTGATGTCGCGGTTGTCGATCTTCTCGGCGCCAGATTCCTCCGAGCGGATTTCCGCGCCTTCTGCATCCTTCACGGTGGTCGTGTAGGTGACCTGCGGCGTGATCTCGAGCGTGAGAACATGCTGCTCTGCCGCTTCGTCCTGCTTCAGATCGACGACCTTGATCTCGAGCTTCGGATTGGCCGTCACTTCGACGGTCTGACCTTCTTCGATCTCGACGTCTTCGGCCTTGCTCTTACCTTCGTCCAGGAGCTTGCCCGCGGCTGCGCCGCCGAGGCCCTGCGAGCCGGTATTTTCGTTGCTACCGATTTGCTGAGCTGCGGCTTTGGTCTCGGTAGAAGCAGTCGTCGGAGCGCTGACGGTCGGCGCGGTCTCTGTCACGTTGACCGTGGCGGGCTTCACGACGACGCCGGTCATATCGACCACGTAGGTGACGCCCTTGACGGTGACGATACCGTTCTGCACGGGCAGGATGGTTCCGTTCTGGTCGCGGAGGGTGATGTTGTCGCCCTCATTGCAATAGCCGGTGAGGGTGATGGTCGTGCCGTTGACCGTGGCGGTGATGGTATCGGGGGTGACCGTGACGGTCGTGACCGGGTGTCTGGCCTCTTCGTTCAGCTGGGCCAGACGGGCGCTGAGCTGATCCATCTTGTCGATCTCAGAGCCGGCGAGGTTGCCGAACAGCTCGGCATCCTTGCGGATGGCCTCATACTCGCGCTGCGCGCGCAGGATCGTCTCGCTGTCGGCCAGCGTGACGTTCGCGGGCGCAGGCAGGGACTTGACCGTGGCCTTGAAGTCCTTGAGCGTCTGATAACGCTGAAGCTTGGCCGTCAGGGCTAGGAGGTTTGCGACCTCATCCTTGTTGACCAGCGCCTGCTGGTCAGAGATCAGCGCGTAATAGGCGGCCTCAGCCTTGGCGATGTCGGAGGTGTAGAGTTCATGGTTGCCGTAGATGACGGCAGATGCGCGCGGGAGGGCGCGGAGCTGTTCCTCAACTGTCTGATAGCTGCCGCTGGCGCTGATGACGCGGAGGATGTACCACGTACCGTCGTTGGTCTGGGTGTTGCCGGACTGGTTGTTCATGCTGGGCCAATCGGCAGCGCCGCAGCCGATGTAGATGGTGTCGCCCGTGGTGACAGGGATAGATTCAGTAGGCTTGTAATAGCTGCTGCCCTCGACGTTGGACGTGACCTTTTCATTGAGGAAGGTCTTGACGAGGAAGTTTTTGTTGGACGCGACCGGCGTAATCGTCAGATCGTCGCTCTCGCCGTCGATGACGAGGGTATAGGCATACGTGCCGCCCTCGGTGCCGGACGTGAACGTCGGGATCAGGCGTGGGTTGCCGCTGCCGGTAACGGTGAGAGACGCGAGCGTGGTGTCGGAGTTGCCCCACGTGCCGCCGACGTCGGCGCCAAGGCCGGTGGAGGTATACTTAATGCTAATGACGTCTCCATCGGCTAATTTACGGCTTTTTACGGTGAAGTTATTGAAGCCTTCATTGGTGAACCAATCGTTCAGCGTACCCATCCAGCCGGACTCGCTGCCGCCGGTGAACTCGGCCAGCGAATGGCCGCCATTCACGTCGGTGATGGTGGAGAGATAGGAGATCTCGAAGTCATAGTCCTTCTTGCCGTTGCCGCCGGTGCCGGACCAGGTGCAGCCCTCATCGACGAGGGCACGGAGGACGACGGTCATCATCGAGTCATACTCACCGATGGGGTAATTTACCTTGTGGAGCCAGAGCGAATTGATGCCGTACTTCGCATAGTCCTCATCGCTGGTATAGAAGTGTTCGAGGGCGGCTTTGTTCGCTTCATCATCGGTAGCGGAACCGTTATTGGTCCGGTTCTCAATGGTGACAGTCACGGTACCGACCTGCGGACCGGGGTAGAAGAGCTTGCCCTTGGCGCTGTCATATTCCCAGCCCACGATGTCGTTGCCGGAGGTGATATTGGCGGCGGCATCGGCCATAGCCTTGACGGCCGCCTTGCGGAGGTCGTTGATCTGCTCGACCGTCGTGGCCGCGTCGAGCTTCGTGAGGCCCATGTCGTACTTGGCCTTGATGTCGCTGTAATTCTTGTGGTCTTCGCCGTAGGCATTGAGGGCTGCAAGCAGCGCGGACTTTGCGGCCTCGCGCGCGGCCTCGACCTCGGCGCTCGTGCCGCCGACCGGGACCCATGTGACCGTGGCCACGACGCTCCTGTTCGGCATCGTGAAGGTGTCAAAGCTGCGCATGATGCGGTACGCCTTATAGTCCGAACCATAGTCGCCCATGTCGAACACGTCGTAGGACGGCGTGGTGATGTCCTCTTCGGCGACGCCGGAGAAGGTGATGCCGCGGATCTCATACTCGTGTTCGTTGACGTAGAAGTGCGGGACCTCGTTTTTGTTGTCCGTGCGGTTCCAGTGGTCTTCGATCATCCAGTGCGAGCCGGGGGCGGAGATGGCGTAGTCGTTGCCCGCGACCAGATACGGGAATTCGGTCGCCACGAGCGCATCCGTGAGCGTATTGTTGTTTTTGCCGTCCTTACGGTCGCCGCGGATGTGGAAATAGGTCGCGTAAGCCGGGTTGAAGCAGAAGTTGATCAGGTCGCCCGGCTCCGCCTGTGTCAGCTCCGTATAGTTGACCTTCGTCTGCGATGTTTGGATCTTGTTGAAGGAGAAGAGCTTGGCCTGCTGCGTGCCGCCAGTCGTGCCATTCGTGCCGTCGACGGGCGCGTTGTCTTGCAGCCACTGGATCATCGCGCGCAGCTCCGCGCGATCCGCCTCCAGCACGCCGTCGAGGTCATATTCAACGGTGAGCGTGCGCGGCTGGGCCGCGGGCAGTTCCTTGCCGCAGGCGGCGATGATGGCGGCATAGCGGTCGGTCTCCTGCTTGGACAGCTCACCGAGCTGATAGTCGGTCATCGCGTTGTAGCAGCTTTGCAGGGTGTTCGCGGTGGACTTGAAGCTGTCGTCGAGCGTGCCGAGATCCGCCGGGAACTCGCTCATCAGGGCGCGGAAGCGCGCCAGATTTGCGGCATTGATGCGGTCTGCGTCGGATTGCAGCTGCTTGATGGTGACGATGGCGCTCATCTGTGCGCTTCTCGCGATGGGGGCCGTCTCGGCGGTCTTGATGGCGTCGAGCGCAGTTTTGTACGTGGTTTGCAGCTGCGTCCACGCTTCGCTCGAGAAGCACGCCTGCGGATAGTCGCGATCCTCGGCGGTCTGGCGCAGCTCGGCGGTCAGGTCGGCGCGGATCTTGTCGAGACTGGCGACGGCGTCGTCCTGCACGGCGTAGATGAGGATGGCGGGGCCGTTGGTATACGTGCCGAATTCATCACCGAGGCTGTACGCATTGATGAGCTGATAGCCCGGCTCATAGACCGTGAGCGAGACGGTGCCGTCGGCATTGGTCTTCAGCTGCGTGTTGTTCAGAACCTTTGCGCTGCGGGCGGTCTGCTCGTCGGCGCTGGCTGCGCCGGAATAGACCGAGGCGCCGGCGACGGCGGTATATTTCCCGTCATAGCGGGCGGGCATGGCCGCGGCGGATTCGACGGTCAGCGTGAAGGGCACGCCGACGGTCGCCTGATAGACGCCCGCGGTGTCCTGCGTCAGACCCGCGGTGATGCGCTGATAGCGGACGGTCTCCCACGCGCCGTGCTCGTCGAGCGTGATGGGCTGGTCGATCTCGCTGATGTTCGGGCGGACGGGCGGCTTCACCTGCGCGACGGTGACGACGTCGCCGTCGTGGAGTCCGAGGCCGTTGGCATAGGTGCCGGTATAGCTGACGGTCGCCCCCGTCGTGGCATAGCACGCGATGCCGTTGATGAAAACCATCTGATAGCCCCAGTGCGCCGTGGCGATCTTCTCGGGCAGGATGTCGCCCAGCGTTGCGCCGGGTTCCAGCTCAAAGACTTTGGTATAGGTGTCGATGGGCTTGGCCGTGTTGTCGCGGGCGGAATAATCGTCAAAGAGGGAGACGGTCACGTGGATCTTGTCCTTCTTCTCGACGAGGCCGTGGCACGCGGCACGGAAGCTCACGAAGGCGCTGATCTGGAGGTCCGCCTCGCTCATGCCCATCGTTGTGGTGAACTTGCCGTGGTCCTTCGCGACGTTCAGGGCCTCGCCGCGGGCGGCGACGAAGGCGTCCCAGCTCTCCTTGGTATAATCTTCCTTGTTCAGCTTGTTCGGGTCATAGCGCGAGGCATAGAGCGCGATGCCCGCGAGGGCGTTTTCCGAGCCATATTTGACGCGGGTATAGACGCGGCCATCGAGAGCCTTCGCGGCCTCGACCAGCGAGGCGACCAGGGCGTCTACGTCGCTCTGCGGGGTCTTTGCGGTGCTGTTCGCGGCGGTGGGGACGACGTTGCCCTTCTCGTCCTTGGTGAACAGAGAATCGAGCAGCTTCTGCGCCTGCGTCCGCTTGCTGACAAATTCGCCCCAGCTGGTGACGGAATACCGCGTGTCGTTGTAGACCTCTTCGTTGTTGTAGGTCTGGAGCTTTTCGTAGAGTCCCGTGGGGTTGATCTGCGTCGTGGGGATCAGGTCTGCGATGGCTTTGGACAGTGCGCTATCCTTGTCCGTGGTATCCAGCGATTTTGTCGCTTTGTCTACCTCGTCCGTTCCTGCATTCTCGTCGACATACACATCCTGAGCAGCTTTTACAACTGCCTGCATTTCGTTCCAAAAGCCTTTTCCGCTTACTGTCTTGCCGTTAAAACGATCATCGTCTTTATAGTATCCGGTTGTTGGAACTTTTTTCAGCGCTGCTTCAAGTTTGCTCTTATCTACTTTGCCGGTTGCTTTTTCCCATTCAATGAGAAGATACCCATAATGCAGTTCATCATCGTCATCTGTTATACAAATAAATGCCAGCAAATGATCTGCTTTATCGGCATCGGTCATTACAATGCCCGTATTCAGCGTTATGCACGTCTTTGCTTGCGCATAGTTTGCCACCATTGCCTTATATGCGTCATCCGTTTCTGCGTGATCAACAGTTACTATTGATTCTAGCATCTCGATAGAAGCAGAATAATCAGGATATGCAGAACCTGTATCCAGCACCTGCAATCTCTGATAGTCACCTGTGACATTTAGAACGTAGACGTCATAGCTTTCTTGAACGAAGCCTTCGTAATCCTCATTTTCCCGAAAGAAGGGTGGGACAAATGTGCATGTACCTTTTTCCCCGCTCGCAAAAATTGCCGGCAGATCAATTTGCTGAATATCTGCCGCCAGCGCTGGCGTAACCACACCGAGCAGTATGGTCAATACCAGCAACCATGTGAGCAGGGTGCGTGGCGCGGCTAACGCCGC
>CAJMLC010000061.1 GCA_905214155.1 uncultured bacterium
CCCCTTCACTCTGAAGGTGAATTGCCCGAAGGGCAAGAGAAGCTGGCCTGGGCCATTCCCAGCGACTCTGTTGCGAAACTGAGTATCATGGTTTTTTGACAGTCTCAAGACCCCCTCCTGGCGGAGGGGGTCTTTTGCGCCGCAGCGGGGCGGCGGGAAAGCTGAACAGGGGAAAGCTGAACAGTTTCTGAAGATTGCTTTTCCGGTGGGAACATGATAAGATAAAAGGTATTAAAACAGAACTACAAGGTGGCGAGAGTATGAAAATTGTCATTGTCGGCGACGGGAAGATCGGCTCCACACTGGCCGAGCAGCTCAGCCGGGAGGGCCACGAGGTCACCATCATCGACCAGAACGCCGTGCCGCTGCAGCAGACGGTGGAGGATCTGGACATCCTCTGCGTCGAGGGCAACGGGGCGATGTCGGCCACACAGCTGGAGGCCGGCGTCGACAGCGCCGACCTGCTGATCGCAGTGACGGCGTCGGACGAGCTGAATCTGCTCTGCTGCCTCGTGGCGAAAAAGCTCGGCGCGCGGCACACAATCGCCCGCGTGCGCAACCCCGAATATGATGAAGAGCTGAACCTCATCTCCGAGGATCTCGGCCTGAGCCTGTCCGTCAATCCGGAGCTGAACTGCGCGGCGGAGATCGCGCGGACGCTCCGCACACCGTCCGCCATCAAGACCGACACGTTCGCGGGCGGGCGCGTGGAGCTGCTGAAGTTCCAGCTGCCGCCCGATTCGCAGCTCGTGGACAAGCAGCTGATGGAGCTGCCGGGATTGATCAAGGCGAAGGTCCTGATCTGCGCGGTGGAGCGCGGGGAGAACGAGGTCTATATCCCGACCGGCACATTCCGCCTCGCCGCGGGCGACCGTATCTCGTTCGTGGCCTCGCCCGGCAATGCGCAGCAGTTTTTCCGGCAGCAGAAGCTCGCGGCCGGACGCATCCGCAACGCGCTGCTCGTCGGCGGCGGACGCATCGCATTCTATCTGGCGCGGCAGCTGCTGGAGTCCGGGCTCGGTGTGACGATCATCGAGTCGAACTATGCGCGCTGCGAAGAGCTATCTGCCGCGCTGCCGAAGGCGACAATTTTGCACGGCGACGGCACGAACGAGGCATTTTTGCGCGAATCCGGCATCGAGCAGTGCGATGCGTTCGCCGCGCTGACCGGCATCGACGAGGAGAATGTCCTGATGGGCCTCTATGTCCGCAAGACGTGGCCGAAGGTCAAGGTCGTAACCAAGATCAACCGCTATTCCTTCCAGACCATCATCGACGCGATGGACATCGGCAGCGTCTTCAATCCGCGCTTTTCCACGTCGAACCTCATCTGCCGCTATGTCCGGTCGATGCAGGATTCGGCGGGTTCGAAGATTGAGACGCTCTACAAGCTCGTCGGCGGAAAGGCCGAGGCGCTGGAGTTCCGCGTGGCGGAGTCGAGCGCGGTATGCGGCGTGCCGCTGCTGAAGCTGGAGCTGCGGCCCAATCTGCTCGTCTGCTGCATCAACCGCGGCGGACAGATCCTCATCCCCAGCGGCCAGGACACCATCGAGCCGGGCGACACGGTCGTCGTCAGCTCGACGCCCGGCTTGCGCGAGCTGGACGACATTCTGGCCGGACACAGAGGATATGGCCATGAATAAACGCATGATCGTCTATCTGCTCGGCGCGCTGCTCCTCATCGAGAGCGGGCTGATGCTGCTCCCGCTGGTGACGGCGCTGCTCTACCGCGAGCAGACGGGCCTCTATTTCCTCTACACGATCCTCGGCGCGGCGGCAGCCGGCGGGCTGATGATGCTCGTCACGCGGCCGAAAAACAAGACGATCTACGCGCGCGACGGCCTTATGACCGTGGCGCTGAGCTGGATCGTGCTGTCGCTGGTCGGCGCGGTGCCGTTCACGCTGTCGCGCGAGATCCCGTCGTATCTCGACGCGGTGTTTGAGATGATCTCCGGCTTCACGACGACCGGCTCGTCCATCCTGCCGGACGTCGAGGCGCTGAGCCACTGCATGCTGTTCTGGCGCAGCTTTTCGCACTGGATCGGCGGCATGGGTATCCTGGTGTTCATGATGGCGATCCTGCGGCTCGAGGGCGGGCAGGGCATCCATCTGCTCCGCGCAGAGAGCCCCGGCCCGGCCGTGGCGAAGATGGTGCCGCGGATGGCCGACTCGTCGAAGATCCTCTACACGATCTATCTCGCGCTGACCGTCATCCAGATCCTCTTCTATCTGGCGGGCGGTATGCCGGTCTTTGACGCGCTCTGCAACACGTTCGGCACGGCGGGCACCGGCGGCCTCGCCATCAAGCGCGATTCGTTTTTGAGCTACAGCTACTATGCGCAGACAGTCACGACGGTGTTCATGGCGCTGTTCGGCGTGAACTTTTCGATCTATTTCTTCCTGCTGCGGCGGAAATTCGATCTGGTCTGGAAGAATACGGAGCTTCGCTGGTATCTGGGGCTGATTGCCTGCTCCATTCTGGCCATCACGGTGAATACCCGCGCATATTACCCCCGTCTTTATGACGCTTTCCATCATGCGTCCTTTGCCGTCAGCTCCATCATTACCACCACCGGCTACGGCACGGTGGACTTCCACCTCTGGCCGGAGCTGTCGCGCGTGATTTTGGTCTTTCTGATGATCGTCGGCGCGTGCGCCGGGTCGACCGGCGGCGGCTTGAAGGTCTCGCGGCTCATCATTCTCTTCCGCGCGGCCCGCGCGGAGATCCATCGCCTGCTCCATCCGCACACCGTCAAGGTCATGCAGATGGACGGCAAGCCCATCTCCCGCGAGAGCATCCGCTCAGTCAGCACGTACCTCATTCTGTACGTGTTTCTGGTGATGGCGTCGGTGCTGCTCGTGTCGCTGGACAACTTCGACGGGAGCACGACGCTGACCGCCGTGCTGGCCACGTTCAACAACATCGGCCCCGGCCTCGGCATGGTCGGCCCGACGGGGAGCTTTGCGGGCTTCTCGCCGCTGTCGAAGATCGTGCTGTGCCTTGATATGCTGTTCGGCAGACTGGAGCTCTATCCGATGCTCGTCCTCTTCTGCCCGAGCACGTGGAAACGGAAATAAACAGGAGCGGTCCAAATGGGCCCTCCTGTTTCTTGATACAAAAAAACGGGCGGACATGGTCCGCCCGCTTTGTTATTGCTCCAGAAATGCGATGATCTCGTTCAGGTCGTATTCGCCGCGGTCCATGTCGACGCGCAGCGTCCGCTCCGGCGGCAATGTCTGCGCCCACTTGTCGTAGAGCGCCTTCAGCTCGTAGACGTACATCAGATCGAGCTCGTCCTCATAATCCCGCCCGCGCTTTCGCATGTGACTCAGCACAGTCTGCACCGAGCAGTCGAGATAGACATATTTGTCAATGCGCGGCATCAGCGCCTCGATTCCCTTCGCCAGCTTGCAGAGGACGGCAAATTCGTCCTCGCTCAGATCCCCCTGATCGCGCCGGTATTCGGCGATGACCAGATTTTCCAGAAATGCACGGTCGAAGAAGAAAAACTCGGCCTCGTCCGCGTTTTTCCACTTTGGATCGTCAAAATAGAGCGACAGAAACGTCACCTGCGAGTGGAACGACCAACGCTTGGAGTCGCTGTAATAGTCGCTGATATAGGGATTGTCCTGCGGCCGCTCCTCATGAAAGGCCGCGCGGGGGCCAAAATGCGCCAGCAGGCGGCGCAGAAGCGTCGTCTTTCCGGAGCCGACCGTCCCGCAGATCGCGATATATTGCATGGCGCACCCTCCCTTCGGCAAAACCTTTCCCATTATACCCGACCGGCTGCGGAAACGCAAGATGGCATTTGAGGGATTGACTTTTTGTATCATTTATATTATTCTATATAATACAAAAGGAGAGGATTTCATGCTCATCCACTTTGATTTTGCAAGCGGCGTCCCGCTCTACCGGCAGCTGCGCGACCAGATCGTCCTCGGCCTCGCCGACGGACGGCTCGCGCCGGGGGAAAAGCTCCCGCCGGTGCGCGTCCTCGCCGAGGAGAGCGGCGTCAACACCATGACCGTCAGCCGCGCCTATCAGCAGCTCAAGGCGGAAGGGTATCTGCAAACCGACCGCCGCGGCGGCAGCGTCCTGATCCGCCCGGACGGGCAGCCCGGTGCAACGGCGGAGCAGCGCGAGCGGCTCCGCCTCTGCCTGTCGGAGCTGCGGCTCGCGGGACTAAACAAGGACGAGATTCTGGCGCTCTGCGCCGAGCTTTGCGGAGGTGATGACAGATGATCATGCGGCTGATTTTATGGCTGAGCGTGCTGTGGATCGCACCGCTGGTGTCTGGCGTCCTGGTCAACGACGCAAAATTCAAGAAAAATCTGGCCGTCGGCGTGACGATCCCGCCGGAATTTCAGGCCGATCCGGACATTGCCGCGCATCTTGCCCGTTTCCGGCGGCAGGAGTGGACGCTTTGCATCATCCTCGTGCTGGCTGCCGTGCCGTGTATCTTTGTGCAGGACTTTGGCCGGAACATGACGCTCTGGTCGGTCTGGCTGCTGCTCGTCTGCGTCCTGCCCTATGTACCCTATGCGCGGTGCAATCTGGCGCTCAAGCGCCTGAAGACCGAGCGCGGCTGGCGCAGGGAGTCTGCGCCGCACACGGAGGCCATCGATCTTTCGGCGATCCCATCTTACCGATGGCTCTCGGCGTGGCTGTTTGCGCTGCCGTTCGCGGTCAGCCTCCTGCCGCTGCTTTGGAGCGCGGAGAACTGGATCGTGCTGCTGACGGACGCGGGCTGCGTCGTCCTGTTCTGGCTCTGCTACCGCTTCTGTTACCGGAAAAAGAGCGAGCGCGTCGACGAAAATGCGGAACTGGCCAAGGTGCTCAGTCAGGTGCGGCTGCATCGCTGGGGCCGTCTCTGGCTCGTGAGCGCGTGGATGATGGCCGTGCTGAATCTGGTCTTTTCGCTGGCCGCACCGGATTCTGCGCTTGCCCTCTGCGCCCTAGGCGCGCTGATGCTGCTGCACATCGCGTATCTGCTGTACACCGAGTTCCGCCTCCGTGCGCTTCAGGCGAAGCTGACCGCAGGCGATCCGACCGGCACGCTCGTCGACGAGGACGACCACTGGATCTTCGGCCAATTTTATTATAACCCGGACGACCGGCACCTGATCGTCAATGCCCGCACGGGCCTTAACACGACGGTCAATCTGGCCCGGCCCGCGGGGCGCATCTTCATGGGCTTTGCGGCGCTCTGTCTGCTCGGGATGCTGGCCGTCGGGCCGTGGATGTCGTCGCTCGACACGCGGCCCGTGACGCTGACGGCCACGGAGACTGAGCTGATCAGCACCTACGGAACCAAAGAGACCCGCATCCCGTGCGCGGAGATCACAGAGGTCACGCTTTTGGAGGAGTTGCCGGACGGCCTGTCGCGCACAAACGGAACTTCGATGGAGCATCTGGCACGCGGACGCTATTTTTCGCGCACGTATGGCGGGATCGATCTCTGCCTGGATCCCGCGGAGCCGCCGTTCCTACTCGTGCAGACGGAAGAACGGACGTATTTGCTGGCGTCCCGCGATCCGGAGCAGACATGGGCGGCCTATCATGCCCTGCAATGACCATACAGACTTGAAGGGAACTCCCCGCCGCAGCGGAAAAGCCTTCCCTTGGGGGAAGGTGGCTGCGGAGCGAAGCGGAGCAGACGGATGAGGGTAGGGAGCACTCACCCAACTGCACAGCGTATCGTTTTTGCTCCCCGACCCTCATCCGCCTCGCGTTGCGTCTGCGTCAGCCGCTGCGGCGGGGACGGGCGGACAGGGTCGTCCGCCCCTACAAATGTGCAGCACCCGGACGGCCACTGGCCGTCCGGGTTTCGCTCAAAGATCCACTTTTTCAAATCGCCGCGCGGAGCTGCGCTCCGCGGCCATGGTCAGCAACGCGAACACCACCGCGCCGCCCAGCAGCACGGGCCACTGCCGCAGCTGATCGGCGATCGCGTAGCTCTCGCAGACCGTCTTCATGTACGGGATGACGTGGTCGCATGCTTCGGCGAGGATGATATAGAAAAATTCCACGACGCTTGCCGCGACGAACGGCTTGCCGAGGTCGTAGGCGTTTCGATAGTGCATCGGGAAAAACACGAGGTTGAATAGCCCCATCTGCACCAGCCCGAGGCCCAAAAACGCTGCGTTCGCCTCGATGCCGACGGCGTTGTTGAGGTGGCCATAGCTCGCCCGCAGCGCCATAAACGGGACGCAGGCCAGCGCCTGCAGCAGCTCCAACTGCACCACCGTGCGAAACCGCGCGCGCACCATCTCTGCCTTTGTCACCGGCAGGAGCATCAGATAGGCCGTGTCGCGGTTTTCCCGCAGCGACTGCATCAGCATGAAAATGCCGAGCCCATTGTAGAAAAACGTGACATAATACGGATAATTCGGGATCAGGATCAGCCCGCTCAGCAGCAAAAACAGCAGCGGCACCGGGCTCATCGACAGCCGCCATTCCTTCCATTGCAGCGCCTTCATGCCTCCACCTCCCGTTCCAGATGTACCATGATCTGCTCCAGCGTCGCGGGGCTCCCGGCCTCCGGCGCATCCGCGGTCTGCAGCAACCCCTCGATCTCGCCCTGATGGCGCCGCGGCGCGATCAGCTTCGCGGCCAGCTCCGGCGGGACGGTGCCTTCATCCGCCCGCAGATAGCGATACCGCTCCGTAAATGTGCGGCGCGGTTCGCTCGCGAAGATCTCGCCGTTCCGGATGTAGGTGATCGTGTCGGCGCAGGCGTCGAGATCGGACGTGATGTGCGTCGAAAACAGCACCGAAGCGCCGTCCCGCTCCACCAGCTCCAAAAACAGCCCCAGCAGGTCGTCCCGCGCCGCCGGATCGAGGCCGGACGTCGGCTCGTCCAGAATCAGCAGCTTCGCGTGGTGCGACATGGCAAGCGACAGCTGGTATTTTACCTTCATGCCCTCCGAGAGCTCGCTGACGCGCTTATTCTCGTCGAGCGCGAAGCGCCGCAGACAGTCCTGATACCGCGCCTCGTCCCAGTTCGGGTAAAATCGGCGCGTTGCCGCTGTCAGCTGGCCGAGCCGCTTGCGCGGATAATAAGCCGCGCTGCCGGTCACAAAGCCGATCTGCGCCTTGACCGCCAGCTCCTGCGTCGCGACGTCCATCCCGCAGAGCTCGACGTGGCCCGCGTCCGGATGCACAAGGCGGAGCATCGATTTGAGCGTCGTCGTCTTGCCTGCGCCGTTGCGCCCGATGAAGCCCATGACCGTCCCGGGCTCCATCGAAAACGAAATATTTTTTAGGGAAAACGCGGGATATTGCTTGCAAAGTCCCTCAATTTTCAGAATTTCCATTGCCGTCCTCCTTTGCCGGGAACATGTCCGGCGGCAGATAGACCTCGCCGGGGTCGACCAGTGCGATGCCGCGCTTTTTGTCGGCCATCAGCAGCAGCTGGTCGCCGGGCTGGATGTCGAACAGGTCGCGCGCCCCCTTTGGGATCACGATCTGCCCCTTCTCGCCGACCTTGACGAGACACATAAACTTGTTTTTCGGAAATTGCAGCGCCATGGCGCCCCTCCTTTGGTAAGAAAAGTTATACTAAGTATAACACTGCATACCGAAAAGTCAAGAAGAAAAGGCCCCTCTACCAAGAGGGGGCCTTTGAATTCAATAATCTACCCGCATGAGGCAGAGGCCCTGGGGCGGGGCGGTATAGCCCGCGAGCTTGCGGTCTTTCGCATCCAGGACGTCCCGGACGTTCTCCGCGCTCCGCTTGCCGAAGCCGACCTCGAGCAGCGTCCCGGTCAGGATGCGCACCATGTTCTGCAGGAATCCGGTGCCGTGGAAATTGAGATACAGCAGATCCTTTTTCTGCTGGATCTCGATGGAATCCACAATGCGCACCGTCGACTTTTTCATCTGCGGATTGGCACAGAAGCTGCGGAAATCATGCTCGCCGACAAGAAATTCCGCCGCGCGCCGCATGGCTTCCACGTCCGGCTTCCCGTCCAGCACCGTCACATACTTCCGGTTGAACACCGGCTTCGTCTCGCCGACATAGCACGTGTACGTGTAGAGCTTGCCCACGGCGCGATAGCGCGCGTGGAAGCGGTCGGCCGCCTCTTTCACCTCGGCCACGCCGATGTCGTCCGGCAGATAGTGATTGAGATAATCACGGATGGCCTCCGGCTCCATGTCCGTGTCCATATAGGCGTTCGCGACCATCGCCCGTGCATGAACGCCCGCGTCCGTCCGCCCTGCGCCGATCACGTTGACCGGCGCGCCGCACATCCGCGTGAGCACGGCCTCGAGCTTACCCTGAATGGTCTCCTTGCCCGGCTGACGCTCCCAGCCGAAATAGCGGGAGCCGTCATAGCTGAGCGTCATCTTGAAATTTCTCATCCGCGCGGCTCCACATTCTTCGTATAGCGGCAGGCCGGATAGTTCGAGCAGCCCCAGAATTTCTGCCCTTTCCGTGCGCCGCTCTGCCCGGTGCGCAGCACCATCTGCGCCCCGCATTTCGGGCACACGGGCACGCGGCTGTTCGCCGCCCGCTGGGTGTGGACGCTCTTCGCGTCCGGCTGGCCGAGCGCTTCGTCGAACCGGATGGCCTTGCAGTGCGCCGTCCGCGCCAGCTCCACGGCCAGCATGTCATACATCCGCCGCAGCTCTCCCACCGGCACGCCCGCGGCCAGCTTCCGCCGCAGATACGCGCCCGGCGTCGTGCCGACCTTTTTGGCGAAGATCTCATGGAACCGTTCTGCGTCGGTCTTCGGTCTTTTTTTCGGATACATAAGCCCACCCCACATTTCTATTTTCAGTATATCAGACGGAGCAGAAAAAAGCTACTGCCGGTTTTTGAAAACAGGGGTTGACAAACGGTCTTGCTTGTGCTATTGTACTAATCACTTAATACAGAGACACAGGAGGTGCTCTCATGCCCTGGTCTTTCCAAGCGGACACGCCCATCTACACGCAGCTGGTCGCGCGGCTGCAGGAGCAGATCGTCTCCGGCGCCTATCCGCCGGGGCGCAAGCTGCCCTCGGTGCGCGATCTCGCGGCGGACGCGGGCGTCAACCCCAACACTGTCCAGCGCGCATTTGCCGAGCTGGAGCGGCTGGGCCTCATCTACACCCAGCGCACGTCCGGAAAATTCGTCACTGAAGACGCCGCCGCGATCGACGCGGCGCGCCGCGCCCTGGCCGAGGGGCAGACGCGGCAGTATCTCGCGGCCATGTCGGCCCTCGGTTTTGACCGTGCCGCGCTCATCACATTTCTGAACCAGATGGAGGAAACGAAAGATGCCAATTCTTGAATGTCATGCGCTGGAAAAGCGCTACGGCTCCGCGATGGCGCTCGACCACATCGATCTTGCGCTCGAACCGGGCCGCATCATCGGTCTGCTCGGCCCGAACGGCAGCGGAAAATCCACGCTCATCAAGCTCGCCATGGGCCTGCTGCAGCCCACGAGCGGTGAAATTCTGATCGACGGGAAGGCCCCGTCGCCGCAGACGAACGCCATCGTGTCCTACCTGCCCGACCGCGTCACGCTCAGTCCGTGGATGAAGACGCGGCAGCTGCTGGACTTCTACTGCGATTTCTACGCCGATTTCGACCGGCAGGCCGCAGAGCGGATGCTCACGCACCTCGGCCTGAACCTCAACCAGTCCATCCGCCAGATGTCGAAGGGCATGAAGGAGAAGGTGCAGCTCGTGCTGACAATGAGCCGCAAGGCAAAGCTCTACCTGCTCGACGAGCCGATCGGCGGCGTCGACCCCGCGACGCGGGACTACATCCTGCACACCATCATTTCCAACTATAATCCAGAGGCCGCCGTCGTCATCAGCACGCACCTGATCGCCGACGTCGAGCCGGTGCTCGACGAGGTCATCTTCCTCAATCAGGGGAAGATCAGCCTGCATGAGAGCTGTGATGAAATTCGCGAGACGCGCGGCCAGTCGGTCGACGCGCTCTTCCGGGAGGTATTCAAATGCTGGGAAAACTGATCAAACATGAATTCCGCGCCACGGGCCGTCTGATGGCCCCGCTGTTCGGCGCGCTGGTGCTGCTCGCGCTCGTTGTCCGCGCGAACGACCTTGTATTCCAGCATGTCGAATCCCATTCCGCGTTCCTGAATATCCTCAATACGCTGCTCATCATCGCCTATGTGCTCGCGCTGTTCGGCGTGATGGTCTTCTCCACCGTTCTGATGATCAAGCGCTTCCACCAGAACTTC
>CAJMLC010000062.1 GCA_905214155.1 uncultured bacterium
CAGCGCGAAAATTCCTCGCTGCCGGTCACATTGGGAGTTTTCAGATACACCCTACATAATACATTGCCAATTTACAGGATCTCGCGATACTGCCCCACCTTGCACTGCACGCTGCGCAGCGCCGTATGCCGCACACCGAGCAGCGCATCCATTTCCTGCGCCGCGTTCTCATAGCGCCCGCGCATGTGATGTACCAGAATATAATCCGCCTCGCGGATCTTTCCGGCGGCCCCGCCACAGAATGCACGCACCGGCGCGGCCAGCGCGAACACCCAGATCGGCGAGACGATCGTCACATGCTCATACTTTGCGAGGTCCGCGCCGACCGGCTCGACCGGCATCGCCCAGCGGTGCATCCCATATCGCCCGCACCACCAGAAGCCGGGTGTTCCTTCCGTCCGCTCCGCGGCGCGGAGCTCACAGACCGCCGCCCCCGTCCGATTTGCCTCCTCCAGCGCGAGCCGCTCTCCGTAGCCCATGCGCGAAAAATAGACGACGAGCCGCTTCGGCTCCGTCCCGACGTTGGGATAGTCCTCCGCGCGGACGCAGAACGCCTCCTGCTTCGCGAACACCCGCGTGGCATAGCCCGTCGCCGCCTGCGCGAGGCCGAACAGGAAATAGGCCGCCGACATGAAATTGGCCGGGAGTATGACGAACTGGATGCAGATCCAGAGCATCAGCGTCACGCCGAACACGCCGCCGTCAGATTCATCAGCCCGTTCACGAGCAGCAGCGCGAAGCCCGAAAACGTCAGATCCTGAAACAGGACGTCCGCAAACGGCAAGACCTGAAAATACGGCAGCAGCCCATCCATCCCAACGGAGCGCCCGCTGGGGTCGAGCAGCATCATCGCCGCGCCGCCCACCGTGCCAAGCCCGATGAACAGCGTCCAGAAGATCAGCCATTTCCGCGCCCGCCCGAAGCGGGAGTGCGGTTTTCCTTCCTGTTTCATCTTGTTTTTCACCGGCGCAGTCCGCGCAGCGGCGACCAGAGCTCCTTCTGCCAGACGCTGCGCTCCAGCTCCTCGGCCCTGGCCCATGCGGGGGGTCTTCGGCTTCTGCTGGGAGATGCGGAGCCATTCCATTTCAAAACGTTCCATGACGTATCATTCCTTCATTTGCTTTGCCCGCATATTCTACCAGCTGCTCCGCTCCATTTCCAGTCCGATTTTTCAGCTCTTCGTGTCCATTTTTCAGGTGCGGCGGTCCGCCGCGCGCTTTTTCGCGGAAAAAAGGATTGACAGCCGCCGCGATCTGTGGAAAAATAGAGAAAAACGCAGAAAGCGACTGGTGAAGCTATGGAACAGGAATTCATCCTTGGAAAATGCCCGAAATGTATGCAGGAGCTGAAGGTCCCGGCCTCCCTTGCCGAGTTTTCCTGCATGTACTGCGGCGCGCGCCTTGCGCAGGCCGACCTTCTGACCGGCGCGGAAGCGGCCCCCGCCGCCCCGGACGAGACCGCTTTCAGCGCCGCGCTGGAGGGCCTGTCCGGCTGCATCCGGAACTATCGCGGCTATCATAAGCGCGTCACAAAGACGGACTATGAGCCGGCCTTTGCCGAGTACGAAGCCGGTTGTCATGCCATGGTTCGCCGGCTCGATGCCGGTGTTGCCGGCCTTCCCGCCGATGCGCGCGCTGCGCAGCTCCGCGCCGCAGCCGGACGGATGATCGACGATCTGGCTTTCGACTGGGCCGCCAGGAAGGGTAGCCGCTTCCTGTTCGACGAAGACAAATACGTCGTCGCGCTCTTCTTCGTGCCGATGGTGCTGCGGCAGGAGCTGCCGTCCGGCCGTGAATTTGCCGACACACTGCAGGCCATCTGGGTCGAGCGGTATCCAAAGTCGCCGTTCTACGTCGGCGATTACGAGACGCTGGCCGGCGGCTTCCGCAAGAAAAAGTTCCTCGGCCTCTGCTTCATCACGACCGCGGTCTGCGAAGCCGAGGGCAAGCCGGATGACTGCGCCGAGCTGACGGCGTTCCGCGCCTTCCGCGACGGATACCTCAAAGCCCAGCCCGACGGCGAAGCCCTGATCGAGGAATATTACCGCATCGCGCCGACGATCGTCATGTGCATCGACGTCTGCGGCGACCGGACGGAGCGCTATGCCGCCATCCGTGCGCAGTATCTCCAGCCCTGCTACGATGCGCTGCAGGCGGGGGACCTCGCCGGGTGCAAGACGAAATACGTCCGCATGGTGCGCGATCTCGAGCGCGAATATCTCAGCTGAATCACAAAGCGGGCGGACGATGCCCGCCCCCACGAATTCTATCACACCTTCAGCAGCAAATGTACGGGCGGCCATCGGCCGCCCGTTTTTTTGCGTCCTGCGCCGCCCAGAAAATAAAAGTAGCTTTTTTCCGCGCTTTCGCGTATAATAGGAATACTCGCAGAAGGGAAAGGAGGATATGGCCCAGTCCATCAGCAAGCGCCAGCGCCGAGGAGATCCTCGGACGACGAGGCGAGACGTGATCGAAGATTCGGCGGATGCGTCTCCGTGCTCGCTCTGCGCGCGTAACACAGTCAGAAATATGCGGGCGACCGCAAAACAGAGGGGCTGTGAGCAGAGTGTCAGACAAAAGGACTGCGAGGTTTGTTCTGAGAAGAAAATTGGCCAATCGGCAGCCAGCCGGACAGCAGTGACGCTGTCAGGTCTGTTGCCGCGCGTAAATTTTTTGATCAGGAGGACCTTTTTATGTGTGGAATCGTTGGATACATCGGCCGTGAACAGGCGGCCCCCATTTTGCTGAACGGCCTCAGCCGCCTGGAATACCGCGGCTATGACTCCGCGGGCATCTGCGTCGCGGCGGACGGCGTGCTCCATGTGGAAAAGTGCAAGGGCCGCCTTGCCAACCTCGAAGAGAAGACCGCGCACGGCGCGCTCCTGCCCGGCACGCTCGGCATCGGGCACACCCGCTGGGCCACGCACGGCGAGCCGAACGACATCAACTCCCATCCCCATCTGAGCCAGAACGGTAAGATCGCGCTGGTCCACAACGGGATCATTGAAAACTATCTCGAGATCCGCACCTTCCTTGAGGAAAAGGGCGTGAAATTCGTCTCGCAGACCGACAGCGAGGTCGTGGCCCAGCTGCTCGAATACTGCCTCGGTCTGCCGGAGACCAATACCGTCCCGGATGCGATCTACATGGTGCTGCACCGCATTGAGGGCGCATACGCCTTCGGCATCGTCTGCGCCGACGAGCCCGACCGGCTCTACGCCGCGCGCAAGGATGCGCCGCTGCTGCTCGGCTACGGAAACGGCGAGAACTTCCTCGCCTCCGACGTGACAGCCCTCGTGCAGCACACGCGCGACGTGGTCTACATGGAAGACGGCGAGGTCGCCGTCCTCTCGCGCGACGGCATCCAGGTCTACAACACGATGGAACAGCCCATCGAAAAAGAGCATCACCACATCGACTGGGAGATCTCCGCCGCGGAAAAGGGCGGCTATGAGCACTTCATGCTCAAGGAGATCATGGAGCAGCCGGAGGCGCTGCGCCGCGCGATCAGCCCGCGCGTCCACGACGGGCGCGTCGTCTTCGAGGGATTGTCTCTCGACGCGACGAAGATCCGCAAGATCGACATGATCGCCTGCGGCTCGTCGCTGCACGTGTGCATGGTCGCAAAATACAATCTGGAAAAGCTGACGCGCATCCCCGTCGAGGTCTGCCTCGCGTCGGAGTTCCGGTATTCCGACCCCATCGTCGAGGAGGGCACGCTCGCCATCGTCATCAGCCAGTCCGGCGAAACACTCGACACCATGGCCGCCATGCGCGAGATCAAATCGCTCGGCGCGCGGGTGCTCTCGGTCGTCAACGTCGTCGGCAGCACGATCGCCCGCGAGGCGGACGACGTCATCTACACCTGGGCCGGGCCGGAGATCGCCGTCGCCACGACGAAAGCCTTCTCCACGCAGATGGCCGTCATGGCCGCGCTCGCCATCTACATGGCCGACCAGCGCGGCACCATCACGCCGGAGCGTTACGCCGCGCTCGTCTCTGAGCTGGATCGTCTGCCCGAAAAGGTCGCCCGCGTGCTCGAAGAGCAAAGCGAGATCCAGCATTTCGCCTCGCGCTTCTTCAACCACAGCTCCATCTTCTTCATCGGCCGCAATCTCGACTATGCCACCGGCATGGAGGGCTCGCTGAAGCTGAAGGAGATCTCCTACATCCATTCCGAGGCCTATGCCTCCGGCGAGCTGAAGCACGGGACGATCTCGCTGATCGAGCCGGGCACGCTCGTCATCGCGCTCGGCACCTACGCGCCGCTGTTCGACAAGGCGATGAGCAACGTCGTCGAGGTCAAATCGCGCGGCGCGAGCGTTCTCGCCCTGACGACCGAATCCGGCCGGGAACAGATGGCCTCCCGCGTGGACGCGCTGATGACCATCCCCGACACGGAGGATCCCTTCCTCCCGTCGCTGGGCGTCATCCCGCTGCAGCTGTTCGCCTATTATGTCGCGCTGCAGCGCGGCTGCGACATCGATAAGCCGCGCAACCTCGCCAAGAGCGTCACGGTCGAATAATCAGAGGCCAAATTCCGCCGCAGCGAAAAGCCCCCTCTTCGTAGAGGGGGGAGATCGCCAGCGGCGATCGGGGGGAGCATCGTCCTGCGCGGTCTTCTCCCCCAGTCTGTGCTTCGCACAGACAGCCCCCTCTAGAAGAGGGGGCCTTTGAGCGGGCGAGCACTGGCCGCCCCTACATTCCAAAGCACCCACCGTTCACCACCGATCACAGCTGCCAGAGGGCAGGAGGAACACTATGCAGAATTTTGATTATGATGTCATCATCGTGGGCGCTGGCCCGGGCGGCATTTTTTCCGCCTACGAGCTGACGAAGGAAGACCGCGGACTAAAGATCGCCGTCTTCGAGGCGGGCCATCCGTTGGCCAAGCGCCGCTGTCCGATCGACGGCGAGCGCGTGAAATCGTGCATCAAATGCCAGACCTGCTCGATCATGAGCGGCTTCGGCGGCGCGGGCGCGTTCTCCGATGGGAAGTACAACATCACGAATGACTTCGGCGGCACGCTCCACGAGCACATCGGCAAGAAAAAGGCGCTCGAGCTGATGCACTATGTCGACGAGATCAACATGACCCATGGCGGCGAGGGCACCAAGCTCTATACCACCGCCGGCTCCCGCTTCAAAAAGCTCTGCATCCAGAACAAGCTCAACCTGCTCGATGCCTCCGTCCGCCATCTCGGCACAGACATCAACTTTGTCGTGCTGGAAAACCTCTATGAGGAGCTGAAGCAGAAGGTCGACTTCTTCTTCGATACGCCGGTCCACGGCATCCGCACCATCGAGGGCGGCGGCTTCCGGATCGAGTGCGAATCCGGCGCGCATACCTGCCGGGAATGTGTTGTTTCCGTCGGCCGCAGCGGCAGCAAGTGGATGGAGACGGTCTGCCACGAGCTGGGCCTTGAGACGTTCTCCAACCGCGTCGACCTCGGCGTCCGCGTCGAGCTGCCCGCCGTCGTCTTCTCTCACCTGACCGACGAGCTCTATGAGAGCAAGATCGTCTACCGCACCGAAAAATTCGAGGACAACGTCCGCACGTTCTGCATGAACCCGAACGGCATCGTCGTCAACGAGAATACCAACGGCATCGTCACCGTCAACGGCCACAGCTACGAGGACAAGTCGATGCAGACCGAGAACACAAACTTCGCCCTGCTCGTTGCCAAGCACTTCTCTGAGCCGTTCAAGGATTCCAACGGCTATGGCGAGTCCATCGCCCGTCTTTCGAACATGCTGGGCGGCGGCGTCATCGTGCAGCGCTTCGGCGATCTCGTGCGCGGACGGCGCAGCACGGTCAAGCGCATCGAAGAGGGCCTCGTCACGCCGACGCTCGGCGCGACGCCCGGCGACCTCAGCCTCGTCCTGCCGAAGCGCATCCTCGACGGCATCATCGAGATGATCTACGCGCTCGACCGCATTGCGCCGGGCACGGCCAACGACGATACGCTGCTCTACGGCGTCGAAGTCAAGTTCTACAACATGGAGGTCGCCCTGAACGAGCGGCTGGAGACGACGCAGAAGGGCCTCTACATCATCGGCGACGGCAGCGGCATCACGCATTCGCTGTCCCACGCCTCGGCGAGCGGCGTCTTTGTCGCGCGCGAAATTTTGAATGAGCTATAAGCGCCCGCAGCCTCAGCGGCTTCCCGCGGCGCTTGCCATGGGAGGAAGCCTACTATGAAATTACTGCTCTGTGCGGTGGCCGGGTATCTGCTCGGTTCGATCAGCGTGTCCATTCTGGTCACGAAATACATCTTCCATGCCGACCTACGCCAACAGGGCAGCGGCAACGCCGGCGCGACGAACGCCGCGCGGGTCTATGGGCTCGGCGCGGGCGTGCTGACGTTTGCGGGCGATTTCGCGAAAAGCATTCTGGCGATGTTCCTCGGCCGCGGACTCGGCGGCGTGACGGGGCTGGCTGTCGGCGGAGCCGCGTGCCTGCTCGGGCACTGCTTCCCGATCTACTTCAAGTTCAAGGGCGGCAAGGCCGTCTCCGCCGGGGCGGCAGTCGGATTGATGATCGACTGGCGGCTGTTTGTGATCCTGGTCGCAGTCTTCGCCCTGATGGCGCTGCTCTCGAAGCGCGCGTCCGTCTGCTCGATGGCCTGCGCCGTCGTTCTCGCGGCGGGAACGCCGTTTTTCACGAAGGAGCCCATGCTCATCGCCCTCGCCGTGTTCACGGGCCTGCTCGTGCTTGTGATGCACCGGGCGAACATCCGCCGCCTGCTGCGCGGCGAAGAGCCGCCGTTCCATCTCGGTTCCCGCAAAAAGTAAAAGACGTCCCGGTTTCAGATCGAAACCGGGACGATTTTTTCTGTTCTGCTTCGTTCCCATTCGTAGGGGCGGGCATTGCCCGCCTCACGCGATCAGGCGGATCAGGAGCATGTAACAGGCTGTGCCGCCGGCGATGCTGAGCAGGGTATTGCGCTTCCAGAGGTGGAGCGCGACCGTCACCGCCGAGGCGATGAGCTGCGGCGCAAAGGCGGAAACGCACGTGAACGTGGTGCCGCGGAGGCAATAGATGACAAGCGCAGCCATGATGGCCATCGGGAGCACCTTGCCGAGATAGGTGACGACGCGCGGCACCTTGCGCTTGCCGAAGATGAGGAACGGCAGCAGCCGCTCGGCAAACGTGCAGACCGCGCAGACGGCGATGATAAGGAGGCTGTAGGAAGTTGAAGCTCTCATTGCGCGGCCTCCTTTCCCTCGAGGCGCGGGCGGAGCAGCACCAGTGCGGCCACGCTGACGCTCAGCGCGGGCAGCAAGAAATTGTCCGGCCCGAGCAGCACAAGGCACAGCAGCGACGCCACGATCGACACCACGGCGGGCAGCTTACTGGTCCCGGCCTTGAGCTGATCGAGGAAGATGACGATGAACAGCGCGGTGAGTGCAAAGTCGATGCCCGCCATATCGAACGGGAGCAGCGCGCCGATCAGCCCGCCGAGCATCGAAAAGCCGATCCAGTACAGCCAGATGAGGGCGGTATCGAAGATGTGGACCCACTTTTCCTCCACATCGTCACGCGGGACGTAGGAGCAGAGCAGCGAATAGCTCTCGTCCGGCAAGCCGTAGATCAGGAAATATTTCCACGCGCCGTAGGAATTGAACTTCTCGAGGAACGAGAGGCCATAGAAGATATGGCGGGAGTTCAGCAGCAGAGACGTGACGATGACCGTGAGCAGCGGCGTGGACGCCGTGAGGAAGCCCACCATCAGCATCTGCAGCGACCCGGCGTAGACGACCAGACTGGCCAGCCCAGACCAGAGGAAATTGTAGCCGGCCTTGGCCATCAGAATGCCGTAGGCCGTGCCGAGCGGCAGAAAGCCGACCAGGATCGGCACGCTGCGCCGCAGCGCATAGCGAAAGCTGTTTTTGACTCTTTGCTTCATGGAAAACGCCCCTTGCACACTGTCGTAGTAGGTTTTATTGTACTGCGCCGCGATCCACCGCGCAAGTGGATGAATATACAAAGTCCCCCTCGGATGAGGGGGACTTTGCGTATAAACTGTCAAACGAGCTGCATCGCACCTGCATTCCAGCGCGGCGTCCGGCCAAAATAGGCCGTCATCACGCGCACCAGACTGTCCAGATCGCGCGCGCCCATCGTCTCATAGGCCGAGTGCATCGCCAGCTGTGCCAGCCCGATGTCTACCGTCGGCACGGCGACGCGCGTGTCGGAGATCGATCCGAGCGTCGAGCCGCCCGGCAGGTCGGACCGGTTCGCATAGGTCTGCGTCTGCTCGCCCGTCTCGCGGCAGAGCAGGCGGAACGCCGCCGCGGAGACCGCGTCGGTCGCGTAGCGCTGGTTCGCGTTGAACTTCACGACGATGCCGCCGTTCAGATACGGCGTGTTCTGCACGTCGGCAAACTCCGGATGGTTCGGGTGCTGCGCGTGGGCGTTGTCCGCCGACACGAGGAAGCTCCCGGCGCACCAGCGCAGATAGTCCTCCTCCGTCTTCCCGAGCGCGAGCGTCAGGCGGCGGAGCGTGTCGCGCAGGAAATTGCTGGCCGCGCCCTGCTTCGTCTCACTGCCGACCTCTTCGTTGTCAAACACCGCCAGCACTGGGATGGCCCCCGACGGACCGCTTTGCAGGAAGCCCTCGGTCAGCGCGAACGCGCACGCGAGGTCGTCCAGTTTCGGCGCGCCGATCAGCTCGCCCGCCGCACCGAGGATGCTCCCGCGCCCGCGCAGATAGAGGAACAGGTCGTGTCCCAGGATCTGCTCCGGCGCGACATCCGCCGCCTCCGCCACGATCGCGCGCAGATCCTGCGCGCCGCAGCCGAGCAGCGGGAACGTGTCCACATTCGCCAGCAGCTTCACGCCGTCGTTCGCCGCGCGGTTCATGTGGATGGCAACGGACGGGATGATCATGAGGTCCCGGCCGACATCCACCAGCCGCGCCTCCAGCTTTCCGTCCCGCTCGACGATGATCCGCCCCGCGACGGACAGCGGCCGGTCGAACCACGTGTTCATCAGCATCCCGCCATACCGCTCCGTGTCCAATACGGTGCAGCGCGCACTGAGCTTTTCCGCCTGTTCCTTGATCTGGAACGTCGGGCTGTCGCTGTGCGCGGCGGCCAGCGCGAAGCCCGCGGCCTCGCCCTCCGGCACGCGGAATGCCAGCAGCGACGAATCGTTCCGCGTCACGACGTACCGCCCGCCGGGGCGGACGTCCCACGCCGCGTCCTCCGCGAGCACCGCATAGCCCTCCGCCGTCAATCGGTTTTTCAGATTGGCCGTCGTGTGATAGCGGCTCGGGCTCTGTTCGATCAGATCCAGCAGTTGTTCTGCATATTGATACATGATGTTGCACCTCGTTTTCTAATGTTTTCAGCATACCACGCGCCGCAGTCGTTTTCAATAGACAAAATTTCGCCCGCTGTCTGTTCAGCGCGGACAAACTGTGGTACAATACTCAAAACCGATCATAACAGGAGGAGTTTTTGATGAAAAAATCTGTTCTGCGCGCCTATGCGCGCCTCATCGCCGAGAGCGGCGTCAACGTCCAGAAGGGGCAGGAGGTCTTCATTACGGCCGAGCTCGACCAGCCGGAGTTCGTGGCCATGGTGGTCGAGGAATGCTATCGCCGCAAGGCGAAGAAGGTCGTCGTCGACTGGAACTATCAGCCGCTGACCAAGCTGCATGTCCGCCACCAGTCGCTCACCACGATGAGCACGCTTGACAACTACGAAGAGGCCCGCTGGCAGCATTACGTCGACACGA
The DNA here is from genome assembly GCA_905214155.1 of uncultured bacterium. Taxonomy (GTDB): domain Bacteria; phylum Bacillota; class Clostridia; order Oscillospirales; family Oscillospiraceae; genus CAG-170. Next base: position 9,745 of record CAJMLC010000062.1, read on the forward strand.
TCCCCTGCCGCATCTACCTGCTCTCCGAGGATCCGGACGGTCTGCGCGGCGTTGATCAGGAGAAGATGGCCAAGGCGCAGCAGAAAAAATATCCGATCATCAAGGGCTATCGTGACCAGATCGAGAACAAATACCAGTGGTGCATCGCGGCCGTCCCCGGCGTGAAGTGGGCCAAGAAGCTCTTCCCGGAGCTGCGGGCCAGTCAGGCCGTGGAGAAGCTGTGGGATGCCATCCTGCACACGTCCCGCGTCGACGACGACCCCGTCGCCGCTTGGGACGCACACAACAAGGATCTCAAGGCCCGCTGTGACTATCTCAACGGCCTTGGCATCCGCGAGCTGCAGTACCGTGCCTCCAACGGCACGGATCTTCGCGTCGGCATGATCCCCGAGGCGCAGTTCTGCGGCGGCGGCGAGACGAGCCTGCA
>CAJMLC010000063.1 GCA_905214155.1 uncultured bacterium
GGTAAACGCATAGGATACGTGCGCCGCGGCATTGTTGCCGTCCATCGTTTTGAATTTACGAGCCAAAACAAATTACCTCCTAAAAGTAATTACATAATCATGCAGAACCACTATATCATATTTTTCTGATTCTGTAAATCAAAATTCATATATTTCAGAAAAATTTCGGTGCGTTCTTATCGAAACCGGGAAACTGCCGCCGCACACACGCGAATTTGGAAATTTCAGTTGGCTTTTACGGGAAAATGAGGTATGATAAGAAGCAGTAATATTCTAATTGGGACAGAGAGGGGACGTGCGTATGCTCAGCCGGGTACGGTCGATGGGACTGAATGGGATCCGGGGCTATGAAGTCTCGGTGGAATGTTATATCACGAACGGGCTGCCGGGCTTTGAGATCGTCGGCCTGCCGGACGCCGCCGTCAAAGAGGCACGGGAGCGCGTGCGCGCGGCGGTGAAAAACTGCGGGTTCCGCTTCCCGGTCAGCAGGATCACGCTGAACCTCGCGCCCGCGGGCACGAAAAAGTCCGGTACGCTCTACGATCTGCCGATCCTGCTCGGCATTCTCGCGGCCAGCGAGCTGATCCGCCTGCCGAAGACGGAGTGCGCCTTCCTCGGCGAGCTGAGTTTGGAAGGCAAGCTGCGGCCGGTGCGCGGCGTGCTGCCGATGGCGCTGGCGGCGCGGGAACTCGGCGTGCAGGAGCTGTACGTCCCGGCGGAAAACGCGGCAGAGGCCACACTGGCCGACGGACTGACGGTCTACGGCGTGAAGTCGGTGCGGGAGCTGACGGCGCATTTCACGGGCGAGCAGCCGATGGAACCGGCTCCGCGCTGGGAACCAGAGGCGGAACGGCAGTTTCTGCCGGACTTTGCGGATGTGAAGGGGCAGGAGAACGCGAAGCGCGCACTGGAGATTGCGGCAGCCGGCGGCCATAATGTCCTGCTGATCGGGCCGCCGGGCTCGGGCAAGAGCATGCTCTCCAAGCGCATCCCGTCCATCCTGCCGGATATGACGCGGGAGGAGGCGCTGGAGGTCACGAAGATCTATTCCGTGATGGGCCTCCTGCCGCCGGAGCGGCCGCTCGTGCAGACGAGGCCGTTCCGCGCGCCGCACCATACCGCGTCCGCCACGGCACTGGCCGGCGGCGGGACGACGCCGCGGCCCGGCGAAGTCTCGCTGGCGCACAAGGGCGTGCTGTTCCTCGATGAACTGCCGGAATTCCACCGCGATACGCTCGAGGTGCTGCGCCAGCCGCTCGAGGACGGGCACGTGACCATTTCCCGGGTACAGGGCTCGATGACGTATCCGAGTGAGTTTATGATGGTCTGCGCGATGAACCCCTGCAAGTGCGGCTGGTACGGCGACCCGAGCGGGCGGTGTACGTGCTCGCAGGCGTCGGTCGACCGGTATCTGTCCCGCGTGTCCGGGCCGATGCTTGACAGAATTGATATCATTGTAGAGGTGCCTGCGGTGAAGTTTGAAGAGCTGAGCCGGAGAAGCCCTGCCGAGCCGTCGGCGGAGATCAAAAAGCGTGTCGACGCGGCGCGAAAAATTCAGAACGCTCGATTTGCGGACAGCCGAACGCAGTGCAATGCGCTGATGCAGCCGGGAGAGCTGCGGGAGTGCTGCCGGTTGGACAGCGCGTGTACTGCGCTGATGCAGCAGGCATTTACAGCATTGAATATGACGGCGCGGAGCTATGACCGCGTGCTGAAAGTGGCGCGGACGATCGCCGATCTCGACGGCAGCGCGGACATCCAGCCGCAGCATATCGCGGAGGCCATTCAGTACAGAACGTTCCAATTCGGGAGCGAACGAGTATAAAGGAGACAGTATGAAGGAACTATTTTTGCTGAAATTGGGCGAGATCGTCCTGAAAGGACAGAACCGCCGAACATTTGAGGACAAGCTGAAAGCTAACACGCGCCGGAGAATGGCCGTGTTCGGCGACTTTAAGGTGACGATCACGCAGTCGACGCTCTATGTCGAGCCGAAAAACGACGACTGCGACCTCGACGGCGCGTGGGAAGCCTGCGGCACGATCTTCGGCATCGCGCAGATGTGCCGCTGCCGTGCGTGTGAGAAGGATCTGGACGCGATCTTCAAGACCGTGGTGGAGTATCTCGGCGACGAGCTGGCGGGGCAGAAGAGCTTCAAGGTGGAATCGAAGCGGTCGGACAAGCGGTTCCCACTGAATTCCATCCAGATCTCGCAGGAGATCGGCGGCAGAATTGCCGAGGAGTTCCCGCAGGTTGCGGTCGACGTCCACAATCCGAGCTATGTGGTGAACGTCGAGGTGCGCGAGACGGCGGCGTATGTGCATGGGCCGTCGGTGCCCGGAGCGGGCGGACTGCCGACCGGGACGGGCGGACGGGCTGCGGTGCTGCTCTCGGGCGGCATTGATTCGCCGGTCGCGGGCTATATGATCGCGAAGCGCGGTGTGGAGCTGGAGTGCATTCATTTCTTCTCGTATCCGTACACATCAGAGCAGGCGAAGGAAAAGGTGCTGGAGTTGGCGCGGATCATGACGAAATACTGCGGGCGGATGACCGTGGACATCGTTGGCTTCACGGAAATTCAGGAGGCCATCCGCGACAACTGTAAGGAAGAATATTTCACGATCATCATGCGCCGGTTTATGATGCGCATTTCCGAGCGCATCGCGCGCGACCACGGGGCGAAGTGCCTTGTGACGGGCGAGAACCTCGGTCAGGTCGCGAGCCAGACGATGGACGCGATGGCGGTGACGGGTGCGGTGCTGAATATGCCGCTGTTCTGCCCGCTGATTGGCATGGACAAGGAGGAGATTGTGACCATCGCGCGCAGAATTGGCACGATGGAGACGTCGATCCTGCCGTATGAGGACTGCTGCACGGTGTTTACGCCGAAGCACCCGAAAACGAAGCCGGTGCTTGCGCTCGTCGAGGCCGAGGAGGCAAAGATGGACGTTGAGGGATTGATCGCGCGGGCGATCGAGAACACGGAAAAGGTGGCGATCCGGTACTATGACCCAGAATCTGCCGTTTGAGGTGTTGCGCCAGCTGCGCGCGCAGGGAAGAACGCTGGCGACGGCGGAATCCTGTACGGGCGGGCTGATCGGGAAGCTGCTGACTGATATTCCCGGCAGCTCGGAGGTCTACATGGGCGGCGTTATCTCGTATACGAACGGCGTGAAGCACCGGCTGCTCGGCGTCAGCGAGGACACGCTGCGCGTGTATACAGCGGTCTCGCGCCAGACGGCGCATGAGATGGCGCGCGGTGCGCGCGAGGCCGTGCAGGCCGACATCGGCGTGAGCGTGACGGGCCTCGCCGGGCCGGACGGCGACGGGACAGGGCGGCCCATTGGCCTTGTCTATATCGGGATCGACATGGAGGGCTTCTCGTTTTCACAGGAGCTGCACCTGACCGGAGACCGCGAGGCCGTGCGGGAGCAGGCCGCGGAGGCGGTTCTGAATCTGATCTTGGAATATGCATGAATGAAATGCTTTTTGCGAAGCCGGGTTCTTTTCGCATTCAGAGAAAGAGAGACAACTTTTGCACCCCATTCTTTTTCCTCTATTCGGAGAACGGCCAATGCGGCGGCAAGGGTGGGGCGATGAGGGCATCGACCCCTACAAGGTGCGGTGCAAATCAGCAGTGTAGTAGGCGGGCGGACAGAGCCGTCCGCCCCTACAAGAAGTGCGGCGTGATATTTGGATAGAAAAGGCGCTCCCGGCGATGGCCGGGAGCGCGATTTTTTATTGGGTCTTCCATTTGCGGCAGCGGCGCGATTTTTGGCGGCGCTTGTGCGCAGACTGGATGGTGAAGAACAGGATGACGGCCACGACGGCGGCAATCGTCAGGACGAGATAGAGCGTCGTGTTGGAATTTGACGTCTTGACGGAGAGCCACAGGTCGTTCATCTGCTGCGTGGCCTCGATGCTGAGTTCGGCAAAGGACTCGCTCCGTGCGAGCGTCTCATCGTCGGGATAGGCGACGGGATCGTTCACGATTTCTTCATCGAGATATTCCTTTGCGGCAGTCTCAGGCGTGGAATAGCCGATGTAATCGAGGTTGGCGGCGGAGATGTCCGGACGGCAGAGGAAGTTGATGAATGCCTCTGCACCGGCTTTGTTCTGGCAGCCCTTCGGGATGCACATGGCATCGATGAAGATGTTGAAGCCCTCCTGCGGATGGCTGAAGCCAAGGTCGGGATTTTCCTCGACCATGGTGAGATAGTCACCCGCGTAGTAGGGTGCGGCCCAGGCCTCGCCGCGCTCCATCTTGTCAAAGATCTGGTCCATGACATAAGCCTGAAGCACTGGGGACTGCGTGGCGAGCAGGTCGGCAGCGTTTTTCAGCTCCTGCTCGTCCTCGGTATTGTAGCTGTAGCCGAGCATGTTCTCCGCGATGGCGAACGCATCACGCGGGTTGTCGAACATCAGGATCTTGCCGGAATATTTGCTGTTCCAGAGGCAGGACCAGCTCTGCGCGTCTTCTTCGGAGATATAGTTCGTGTTGTAGATCAGGCCAACGGTGCCCCAGGTGTAGGGGACGGAATAGGCATTGGTGGGATCGTATGCCTGATCGCGGAAGCTGTCGTCGATGTACTGGTAGTTCGGGATGTTGTCAAAATCCAGCGGCTCGAGCATATCCTCGGAGATGAGCTTCGCGATCATATAATCCGAGGGGATGATGACGTCGAACGTCGTGCCGCCGGTTTTGAGCTTGGTGTACATCGACTCGTTGGAGTCGAAGGTCAGGTAGTTGACCTTGATGCCGGTCTCTTCCTCGAAGGCCGCGATGACATCGAGGCAGTCGTCGGTGCCGTCGGAGATATACTGGCCCCAGTTATAGACGGTGATCTCGTTGGCGGCGGCCTGCGCCGTTACGGGCAGCATGGCCACGAGCAGCAGCGCGATCAACAGGAGGGAAGCAAAGCGTTTTTTCATGCGCGTGCCCTCCTTGTCTTTACCCGGTTCTTGTCGGACTTCGCCTGAAGCAGGTTCATCACGGACATCAGGATCAGGATCGCGAGGAACATCAGCGTGAACAAGGCATAGATCTTCGGCTGGATGGGTTTTTTGACGTAGTTGTAGATCTCGACCGGGAGCGTGATGAAGCTGGAACCCGTGACAAAGTACGAGATGACAAAGTCATCGAGGCTCATCGTGAAGGCCATCAGTGCGCCGGAGATGATGCCGGGCATGATCTCATGGATGACGACCTTGGTGAACGCCTGTGTGGGCGTGCAGCCGAGGTCCAAAGCGGCCTCGACGAGGTCCTTATCCATCTGCTGGAGCTTCGGCATGACGTTCAGGATGACGTAGGGGAGGTTGAACGTGATGTGGGCGATGAGCAGCGTCCAGAAGCTGAGGATCGAGTTGATGCGGAGCATCGTGCCCGTGAAGGCAAACAGCAGCGCGAGGGCGACGCCGGTGACAATGTCGGGGTTGGTCATCGGGATATTCGTCAGCGTCATGACGGCGCTGCGGAGCTTGCCCTTCATCGAGTGGATGCCGACGGCGGCCATCGTGCCGACAACGGTGGCGATGACGCTGGAGAGCACGGCGATGATCAGCGAGTTGCGCAGGAGCGTCAGCAGCGTGGAGTCCTTGAAGAGGTTCGCATACTGCCGGAGCGTGAAGCCCTTGAACGTTGCGATGTCGAGGCCCGTATTGAACGAGGCGACGGCCAGCAGGATCATCGGGACATAGAGGAAGATGAAGACCAGAATGGTCACAGTGCGGTTAAAGTGTTTCATACCTTTGCCATGACCTCCTCATCCTCGTTTTCGCCGAAGTGGTTCATGATGGACACGCAGACGAAGATCAGCACCATCAGGATCAGACTCATGGCCGCGCCGAGATTGGGGTTATAGGCGGTCTTGAACTGGGACTCGATGACGTCGCCGATGAGGGTCGTGCCGGTGGAGCCGAGCTTCTGCGAGATGTAGAACGTGGACACCGCCGGGACGAAGACCATCGTGAGGCCGGACAGAATGCCGGGGCCGGAGAGCGGCAGGATGACCTTCGTGAAGACCTGCGCCGGCGTGCAGCCGAGGTCGCTCGCGGCCTCGATGAGGCGGCGGTCGATCTTCATGATGACGGTGTAGAGCGGCAGGATCATATACGGCAGGTAGTTATAGACCATGCCGAGGATGACGGCACCGTTTGTCCGGATGAGCGGCAGCGGCGAGAGGCCGATGGCGCGGATGAAGTTGTTGATGATGCCGGTGTCCTCGAGCATGGCGACCCACGCGAGCGTGCGGAGCAGGAAGCTCATGCACATCGGGAGCATGATGAGCATCTCGAGAAAACGCTGTGTGAGCGGCTTGCACTGCGCGATGAAGTAGGCCACCGGATAGCCGATGACGAGGCAGATCAGCGACGCGAAGAGCGAGAGCCAGATCGAGCGCAGAAAGATCGGCAGGTACGTGCCGATGCTGGCGAGGTTCGCCAGCGTGAACTGACCGGTCATGGAGTCGGTCAGCGCGTAGTAGAAGACGATGCCGAGCGGGATGAGCGTGAAGAGCACCATCCACACGATATACGGCGCAGCGAGGAGCTTATTCTTCATCGGCTTCTTCCTCCGACGCATCGGCGATCTCATCATATTCCGCACTATAGGACGAATAGTCGCCGTAGAGGCCGGAATATTCGCTCTTGTGCATGATATGGATGTCTTCGGGGTTCAGGCGGATGCCGATGAAGGAGTCCACGGGGCAATAGTCCGTGGTCTGGATCAGCCATTTGAAGCCCTTGAAGTCGACAATGGTGTCGTAATGGACGCCCTTGAAGGTGACGGAGGTGACGGTGCCGGTGAGGTGGCCCTGTTCGGGCGGGACGATGTCGATGTCCTCGGGACGGATGACGACGTCGACCGGCTCATTCGGGGCGAAGCCCTTGTCCACGCACTGGAACTTGCGGCCGAAGAACTTGACCTGATAGTCCTCGAGCATGACGCCGTCGAGAATGTTCGATTCGCCGATGAAGTCGGCGACGAAGGCGTTTTTCGGCTCGTTATAGATGTCCTCAGGTGTGCCGATCTGCTGGATCTTGCCCTTGTCCATGACGACGATCGTGTCGGACATGGTGAGCGCCTCTTCCTGGTCGTGCGTGACATAAATAAAGGTGATGCCCATGCGCTGCTGGATGTTTTTCAGTTCGTTCTGCATGTCCTTGCGCAATCTGAGGTCGAGCGCGCCGAGCGGCTCGTCGAGGAGCAGCACCTGCGGCCGGTTGACGAGGGCGCGGGCGATGGCGACACGCTGCTGCTGGCCGCCGGAGAGGCTCGTCACCTTGCGGTTTTCAAAGCCCTTGAGGCTGACGATCTCAAGCATCTCGGTGACGCGGTCGTCGATCTCGGCCTCCGGCAGCTTCGCCAGGCGCAGACCGAAGGCGATGTTGTCGTAGACGTCGAGATGCGGGAAGAGGGCGTATCGCTGGAATACGGTGTTGATCTTGCGTTTATACGCGGGCAGGTCGTTGATGCGCTGCCCGTTAAAAAACACATCACCGGACGTAGGCGTCAGAAAACCACCGATCATTCGTAACGTTGTAGTTTTTCCGCATCCACTGGGACCCAGCAATGTGAGAAATTCCTTATTGTTGATGTACAGATCGATACCATCGAGGACTGTAACGCCATCCTCGAATGTCATGGAAAGATTCGACAAGCGAATGAGCTTTTCCGACATTTATCATCCCCCGTTTCATTTTAATATTTCGGCAGAACTGCCAGATTTCAGCGCACGGCCCGCTTGCATCTTTCCCACGATACGGCAGAAAAATCCTCGGGAATCCGACAGGATTCCCTGCGGCTTTTCTTTGTCTCGCGAAAAAGCTGCGGCAGTACGGCGCGGATGGTCAGGGCTGCCGTTTGGGTGGGTTTCTTCTGAATGACAGAAGAACAGTACATCCGGCGTTACGGATGTACTGTGTTGAATCATATATGGAAAAGGGCGGAATGTCAATAAAAAATGTGTAATTTTCAGACGAAATTTTGTGAAAGTCCGGGGGAGGGGTCAGGAGAAGTATTCCTGCACAAAATCGACGCGGTCTACGGTGAAAGTTTTGCCATTTAAGTACGAAAGACAGCCTGCGTCGGTCGTGAACCGGAAGGTCAGTTTGTACGAATAAAGCGCCTGATAGGTGCGGGCGGGGGCTTTGCCGAGCTTGCCGTATTTGCCGTCGCCGAGCAGCGGATGGCCCGCAGCGGCCATCTGGGCGCGGATCTGGTGCGTGCGGCCGGTGACGAGCTCGCATTCGACGAGCGAAAGGCCGTTTTTCGTTTGCAGCGTCCGATAGAGCGTACAGCAGGTCTTCGCGCCCGTCTGCGGCGATTTGGTGACGTAGACGCGGTTTTTGACAGCGTCCTTGAAGAGGTAGCCCTCGAGCTTTCCCTGCGGCGGCTTCGGTGTGCCGTGGACGATGCAGAGGTATCGCTTGTCGATCTCGCGGTCTTTGATCTTCTGGTTCAGGATGCGGAGCGCCTCGGAGGTCTTGGCGGCGATGATGATGCCGCCGGTGTTGCGGTCGATGCGGTTGCAGAGCGCGGGCGTGAAGGAATGCTCCTCACGGGGGCACCATTCGTGCTTTGCGTAGAGGTAGGCCTGGATGTGGTCGATGAGCGTCTTGCCGTATTCCGCGCCGTCGTGCGGGTGGACGGCCTGACCCGGCTTCTTATCGACGAGGAGGATGTTCTCGTCCTCATATACAATATTTAATTTCGGCGCGGCGACGGTGAGATAGGCGTTTTCCTGCTTGGGGGTTTCAAAAAACTCGTCGTTGATGTATAATTGCAGCAGGTCGCCCTCGGCGAGGCGCGTGTCGTGCTCGGCGCGCTTGCCGTTGAGCTTCACGCGCTTGAGGCGGATGTATTTCTGCGCCAGCGAGGCGGGCAGCAGGGGAACGGTTTTGGCGAGGAAGCGGTCGAGCCGCTGTCCCGCGTCGTTTTTCGTGATCTGGAATTCTTTCATGGCGGATACCCGGCGCTTTCTGAATTGGTTTTGGTTATTTTACCACGCGGGAGCGGGAATTGTAAAGCAGACAACAAAACACAAAAAAATTTGAAATTTTTTTGGAAAAAGTATTTGACTTCTTCGCCGGTTTTCGATATAATAGCATCCGCATGATTGTGGATTGGAGGAGCTTATGCTGCTGGAACTTCGAAAGATCCTGACGGAGCCCGGCGCATCCGTTCCGTTTGAGACAAGCCTGGATCTGCACGATATGGCGTTTGGCGGCTGCTGCCCGCTGGCGGAGCCGGTCGTGGCCTCGGGCCAGGTTCGGAACACGGCTGGTGTGCTGGAGCTGAAAGGCGAGGTAATGACCACGCTGCATGCAGTTTGTGATCGCTGCGCGGCGGAATTTGTCCGCGAGGTCCGGTATCCGGTCGAGGCCGTGCTGGTCTCGGGCGAAGTGACCGACAGCTATGAAAACCCGTGGGTGTTCGAGCTGGAGGATGGCTGCGCCGATCTGGACGACATCGTGACGACGGCGCTCGTGCTGAATATGCCGAGTCAGCTGCTCTGTAAGCCGGACTGCAAGGGCCTGTGCTTCCGTTGCGGCGCCAATCTCAATCTCGGGCCTTGTAACTGCAAGCCCGAACCGGATCCCAGATTCGCTGCCCTGCAGCAGCTTCTGGATAAAATGTAGACAATATGCCGTGAGGCATTTAGGCCAAGGAGGTGTACAGCATGGCAGTACCCAAGAGAAAAGTATCCCGCGCGAGAAGAGATAAGAGACGCAGCTCCCACTGGAAACTGGCGATCCCCGGCGTCGTCGCTTGCCCGAAGTGCGGCGAGCCGCGCCTGCCTCACAGAGCGTGCAAGGCTTGCGGCTACTACAACGGTCGCGAAGTCATTTCTGTTGAAGCAAAGTAATTTCGCTCGATACGAGAATGAGAGGGAGGCTGTAAAGTCTCTCTCTTTTCTTTCTCTGAAAGAGAGAAGGAGACAAATTTTGCGCCCCCATTCTTTTCTTTCTCTTCTTTGAGAAAGAAAAGAACCGCCGCG